>NZ_CVTU01000081.1:0-53807 GCF_900004965.1 Pseudomonas sp. 44 R 15 | reverse complement strand
ACGGTGCCCGGCATTTCAAATCCTACGACGACAAGGGCCGACTGACCGTCGAGCAGGACCCGCTGGGCGCGGTGACGGCGTATCAGTACGACGACGCCGGACGCTTGGTCGCGCTGTTTCCGGGAGATGATGAGCCGACGTCCTACGAGCATGACAATGGTTTCGTACGGGTCGTGCGGCGTGGTGAGGCGGTTTGGAAATACGAGCGTAATGAGCAAGGCGATGTCATCCGCAAACTTGATCCGGACGGCGACGCGACGGATTACAGCTACGACAAGCGGGGACAACTGACCGGGGTCTGGTATCCCGACCACAGTTGTCATCGGCTGATGTGGAATGAGCGTGGGCAGCTTGTTGAAGAACAGCTGCCCAATGGCGGGATCAAGCGCTATCGCTATGACGACCTGGGGCGGCAGGTTGCGCGGGAGGATGAATACGGCGCGCTGACTCAGTATCAATGGGACGCTGTAGGACGCTTGACTCGCTGGGTACTGCCGGACGGCGCTACGCGGGAATTCAGCTACAACCCCTACGGAAAAATCATCGCCGAACGCGATGAACTCGGCCACCTCACCCGCTACGAATACGCCGACGGCTTGCACCTGATCAGCCGCCGCATCAATGCCGACGGCACCCAGGTCAAGTACCGCTACGACAACGCCCGCCTTTTGCTGACCGAAATCGAAAACGAAGTCGGCGAAACCTACCAACTGGACTACCACCCCAACGGCCTGATCCGACAGGAAACCGGCTTCGACGGCCAACGCACCGCCTACGCCTACGACCTCAACGGCAACCTGCTGGAAAAGACCGAACACGGCGACGATGGCAGTCAGCTTGTTACCCGTTACGAGCGCGACCACGCCGGTCGTCTTGTAAGAAAAACCTTGCCCGATGGCAACACGGTCGACTACATCTACGACCGCCAAGGCAACCTCCTCAGCGTCGAAGACGGCCACTGGGCGCTGGCCTACGAGTACGACAAACAAAACCGCCTCACTGCTGAGCACCAGGGCTGGGGCACTTTGCGCTACGGCTACGACGCCTGCGGTCAGTTAAAAGACCTGCGCCTGCCCGACAACAACCGCCTGACCTTCAACCACGACAAAGGCGGCCACCTGGCCACCGTCGAGCTGAATGGCGCACTGCTGACCTCCCACCTGTTCCACGCCGGTCGCGAACACCAACGCCAACAAGGCCAACTGCTCAGCCACTACCACTACGACGACCAAAACCGCCTGCACGCCCACGCCGTCACCCAGCAAGGAAACCACCTTTACCAACGCCAATACGACTACGACAAAGCCGGCAACCTCGCCCGCCTGCTCGACACCCGCAAAGGCGAACACCTTTATCGCTACGACCCACTCCAGCGTCTGACACGGGCGGATCATTCGCAGGATGTGCAGGAGCGTTTCGGCCACAACCCCGCCGGCAATTTGCTTATGCAAGACAGGCCGGGGCCCGACATCGTGGCGGGCAATCGCCTGATGATCCAAGGCGACCACCATTACGACTACGACGCCTTCGGCAACCTTATCCGTGAACGGCGTGGCAAGGGCCAGCAACTCGTCACCGAGTACCGCTACGACTGCCAGCACCGGCTGATCGGCGTCACCCAACCCAACGGCCAAACCGCAAGCTATCGCTATGACCCGTTTGGTCGGCGCATCAGCAAAACCATCGAAGAGAAAACCACGGAGTTCTTCTGGCAAGGCGACAAGCTGATCGCCGAACACCATGCCGATCAACATCGCAGCTACCTCTACGAACCCGACAGCTTCCGTCCGTTGGCACTGCTGGAAGGCTTCGGTCCAGAAAACGTAAAGCCCTACTACTACCAACTCGACCACCTCGGCACACCGCAGGAACTCACCACCCCCGAAGGCGACATCGCCTGGTCCGCCCACTACCGCGCCTACGGCGAAATCAGCCGCCTCGACGTAGGCAAAATCGACAACCCTCTACGTTTTCAAGGCCAGTACTACGACCAGGAAAGCGGCCTGCACTACAACCGGCATCGCTACTACCATCCGGATATTGGTCGTTACCTGACGCCTGATCCGGTGAAGCTGGCGGGTGGGATCAATGCCTACCAGTACGTGCCCAATCCTACGGGTTGGGTGGATCCGCTGGGATTAAGTTCTTGTCCGGAATCCGCTGAATGCAGACCAGCCTATAAAGCCCAAAGTCCTTTTGATTCCGCTAGAGTTGACTCCGGTGAGCCACGAACTCCCGAGCCGCGGCTGACAGCTAGACAGGCCAGGATTGAGGAACTTACCGAGGCCAATGCGAAGCGTCGAATCCTGGAGTACGAAGAAAAGTACGACATGCATATGGTCGGCAAGCACGGCCCGGAGGTAGAGCATCACAAGGTGGAAAGGCGATCGTTTGATGGAACAGACCCAATAACGGGTAGAACACCAATAAATAGAAGGGGCGTCCCGAGTTCGCAATTTAACAGTTGGAAGTTTCAGCTTCAGGCATGGACAAAAGCCACCTCGCGGACAGAGCGGGGGCTACCGCGCTACACCGGCGTTGATGACAACAGAAACGATATTGTACGTTTAGAATTACCAGGAGCTGGACGAGGCTACAGGCCAAACAGAAGAGACCCAACCAACCCAACCTTTAACCCATCCATGAATGCTGTAGAAATGAAATTTCGAGAAGACGGCACACCTTTCACCTTATTCCCCATTAAGGAATGACAACACATGTTATATCACCCCGGCTCCGACACCGTCCCATTCGACGCCAGCCTTTACTATTTCGTAGGAGTTTTTGATATTTATGACAGGGAAGAAACCAAGGGAAAAGAACTCGCTCGCTATAACCCGAATGACAGTAAAGACAGAGAAAATCTCATACTAAAATATTGCTTAGACCCATACAAAAGACTCTCCTATCGACACAGATACAAATTAATAGAAAGCTTATCCTTCGCCTTAAACAGCGTGAATTTCAACTTCCAATCTTACTTTGAGGACGATCCAGACAAATACACTACGATGGCCTGGGATGAAACAGAAATAGTCGACCTTCGAGGTTTCTTCGCCGACATCTACCGACTCGCCAATGAAGTCTGGAAAGACGACCTCCAAAAAGCCAGCCGCGAAGACCAATCAACTTGGTAACCCACCGCCTGTGGCGAGCGAACAAACTCCCTCGCCACAAGTGCATGACCTACTTCAACGCTTGGCCAACTCCATAATCATCCGACTCAACAAATAAACCCGAGGCACCACACTCTCCACCTCGGCGTACTCCTCCGACGTATGAATATTCCCGCCCACGATCCCAAACCCATCCAGCGTCGGCGTCCCTACCCCGGCCGACAAGCTTGCATCCGCGGCGCCGCCGCTGCCTTCGATGGTCAGGGTCTTGCCCAACTCGCCGTAGATGCCCTGGGCAATCGCGACGAGTTTGTCCGATTCCGCCGTTTGCGGCATTGGCGGCAGCCCGCGTTGCAGGGTGGTCTTGACTTCGGTTTCGGGGATCAGTTTGTCCGCTGAAACCCGCGCCAGGTCTTTCTCGATGCGGTCGAACTCTTCCGGCAACGCCGCGCGCACGTCGGCCTTGGCGGTGGCCTGGTCGGGGATGACGTTGGTGCGGTCGCCGGCCTTGAGCACGGTGAAGTTGATGGTGGTTTTCTTTTCCTCGTCCCCCAGCTTGCCCAGTTGCAGGACCTGGTGCGCAACTTCCATGGCGGCGTTGCGCCCCAATTCGGGCGCGACGCCGGCGTGGGCGGCTTTGCCTTTGACTTCGACCACGGCGGTAGCGCTGCCCTTGCGCCAGACCACCAGGCCATCGGCCGGGCGGCCGGGTTCCAGGTTGAGGGTCACGTCATGGCCCTTGGCGGTGGTGCGGATCAGTTCGGACGCGGCGTCGGAGCCGGTTTCTTCGCTGGCATCGAGCAGGAAGGTGATTTGCGCATAGTCCTTGAAACCCTGGTTTTTCAGGACTTTCAGCGCGTAGATGCCGGCCACGATGCCACCTTTGTCGTCCATCACGCCGGGGCCATAGGCACGGCCATCCTTGATATGGAACGGACGCTCGGCGGCCGAGCCTTCCTTGAACACGGTGTCCATGTGCGCCATCAGCAGGATCTTGGCCTTGCCGGTGCCCTTGAGGGTGGCGACTACATGGCTGCTGTTGGCGGCCTTGTCCGGCACCAGCTGGATACTGAAACCCAGCTGTTTCAATTCATCCACGGCAATATCGCGCACTTTGGCCAGGCCGGGCTCGTAGCCGGAGCCGGAGTCGATATTCACCAGGCGTTCCAGCAGTTTCAGGGCGTCGGCCTTGTACTGTACGGCATCCGCCTGGATTTGCTTGTGCGGTTCGGCGCTGTAGGCCGGCAGAGCGAAGGACAAGGCCAGGGTCGCGGCCAGAAGGGTACGGGGGAAGGTGAAGGGCATGAACCGGTCCTTGTTTTTGTTGAAGGGAGATCGCCACACCCTACCCCACTAAACGGACCGCAACCAAGCCCCCTGCAGTGAGTTGACCCGGTTGCGCCCGCTGCTTTTGGCTTCGTACAAGGCACGGTCGGCATCGTTGAGCCAACTGATGGAGTCGGCATGGCCGGGGTGATACAGCGCCAGGCCGATGCTCAAGCTGGCACGCAGGGTCGGGTCCTGGGCGTACGCCAAGGCGTTGAAACGATCACGCAGGGCGTCCATCACCTCAGTGGCGCGGTTGAGCGGCATGTCCGGCAGGATCACGCAGAACTCATCGCCGCCGTAGCGCCCGGCTAGGTCGGTGCCGCGCAGGTTCTGGCGCAAGACCTTGCTCAACTGGCGCAAAACGATATCACCGGTGACATGGCCATAGGTGTCGTTGATGAGTTTGAAGTGGTCGATATCGATCAGCGCAATGGCCGCTCCCGCCGGACCACGGCGGCAACGCTGGAACTCGACTTCCAGATGGTCTTTCCAGGCGCCGTGGTTGAGCAGGCCCGACAGGCTGTCGGTGCGGCTCAGCGCCAGCAGTTCGCGCTTGTGCCGCGCCAGTGTCAGCGCCTGGCGATAGCAGATCCAGCCCAGAACCAGGGGGTACAGCATCAGGATCGGCAGGCAGGCGTACAACTGCACCTGGCTGGTCACGGCAATAAAGGCCGGCGTGAATATCAAAAGCGCCGTGGCGATACCCAGGGCCTGGGCCACCCACCCCGCCAGCATGAAGCGCGGCCCGCCGATGGCGACATTGTTCATGCTCATCATCGACAACGTGGTGACGCTGGGCAGCGGATTGAAGTGCATCGCACCAACCCAGAACCCGCCGCAGAAGGAGTCGAACAACAGGTTGCGGCGCTCACTGCGCAACGCATGGACGGCACGCAACGACGCTTGAAACGCCAGGTGCGGCCAGACAAACGCGTTGATCAGCATCCAGGCCCACACCCATGGGGACGGGTTCAGCGGATACATCGCAAACGCCACGCACACAAAGCCGAGCGTCATACCCAGGAGACGGGATTTGTACAAGCGCGAAGCGAGCGGAAGTCCATTTCCTCCGACGGCTGGCATGATAGGGGCATCCTGGGTGAATCCCTGAAGTCTATCAGGGCAAAGTCAAAACGCCACTACTGCGTGCAAGCTAATGCTTCAATGCGAAAAGCCGCGTGCCAGCATGACCGCCACGCCGAGTAGCATCACCGCCGTGATCCGCTGCAGCAGCACTCGCCGCCTGGGATTTTCCAGCACGTGCTTGATGCGCTGGCCGAAATAGCAGTACAGGCAGCCGCTGGCAAATTGCAGCAGCAGGAACGTCAGGCCGAGGATGGCGATATCCGCCGCTGAGCTGTGCTCACCCGCCCCGGCGAACTGCGGGAACACGGCGCTGAACATGATGATGGTCTTGGGATTGGAAAAGCCGGTCAGCAAACCTTTGCCGAACAGGCTGCGCGAGCCCTCCACGGCGCCGGCCTTGTCGATCGACACGCCGCTGCTGGTCCACTGCTTGTAGGCCAGGTAAAGGATGTAGGCCACGCCGACAAACTGGATGGCTTGGGTAATCGCGAGGTTGCCCTTGATCAGCTCCGAAAAGCCCACGGCAAAGATCAGGATCGAAATCAGGTACGACACACTGGCGCCGATCTGCGCCGGAATCGAACTGCGCAGGCCATCCTTCAAGCCCAGGCTCAACAGCAACAGGGTCATGGGACCGGGACTGAAGGTCATGGTGGCGCAGAACAACAGGAAGTAGAGAAACGAAGACAGCGTTAACGCACTTGTCATGGTCCGGGACCTTGAATGGAGAGAACGGCAACAACGGGGTGCACGCCACAGGCGCACACCCCTGGATGACATCAGGCGACGGCGATTTCGGTCGTCAGGGATTCGCGGTACATCAAGGCCAGGTCGGCCAGGGCCGCCTTGGCGGTCTGGTTGCGGGTTTCAAACGCCACCAGGCCTTTCCAGTTGGTTTCGACAATGGCCTGCATGACGTCGGCGTAGTCGCAGTTGCCGTCGTGAATGCCGAAGTGCTGGTCTTGCACGCCGTTGTTGTTGCTGAAGGAAATGCCCTTGATCAAGTGGTGATACTTGCGCACCACGGCCGCCGGCAGACCGTCCTCGATGTTGGCGTGGCCGGCATCGAGGAAGAAATACACGTTGTCGTGGGCTTGCAGGCGCTCGAACACAAATGCGTATTCAGCCTCATGGGTGAAGATGTAGTGGAAAGGACGATAGTTGACGTAGTTGGACAGGTTTTCCAGGTAGATGTCCGTGCCCTTGGTCGCCGCATAAGTGGCCAGTTCCTGGACTGACTTGAGGTAATGCTCCAGCGCCACTTTCTTGGCCTTGAGTACCATTTTCGGCTCGACGATGCAGCCACCGTGAATGATCAGCGGCGCGCCGAGGCGACTGGCGATATCGATCTCCTGCTTGACATAGGCCACCGCCGCCACGCGAAACGCCTCGACGTCACTGCCCAGCGGCGCCTTGAAGTTGCCATGGAACACCGGCTTGACCCCACTGGCGGCGATCTGCGCCAACAGGCTTTCGATGCGCGCATCGGTCCAGTCGTCGACCATTTCGCCGAACAGGCTGCCGTCCACATACCAATGGGTGCACTGCCCTTCGATGGCGGCTTGCAGGCCCTGTTCCGCGGCCAGGTATTTCTGGTGGGCCACACCGGTGCAGAACGGCACGGTAGGGTTGATCAGTTTGCTTTCCATGGAGCGATTCCTTTCGTTGATGGAGGATCAGGCGGTGACAGCGTCAGCGAGTTCGATGGCCATGAAATCGGCCTTGGTCACGCCGCAATCCGGGCATGTCCAGTCTTCAGGCACCTCTTCCCAAGGGGTGCCGGCGGGAATTCCGTCCTCCGGAATGCCCAATGCTTCTACGTACATAAAACCGCAGGGTGCACACATATAAGTCTTCATGAGAGTGCAGAATCCATTGCTCGCGTATAGGAAATTTCGCCAACTCCTGGCGAGATGGCGCGCAGTCTAGGGCAATGGCATTGCGCCAGGCAGGTAAAGTGATGCCTAATCCCGCCTGACTTCACCGGTAAAAGCACCGGCAAACATAAGGACGTTTCATGTTGGTATCGGCCATCGCCTTTGTGGAAGGCACACCCAAGGTCCAGCAGATCGTGGATGCGTTCAGCCAGGCCATCGAGGCCGGTGAATGGGCGCCCGGCAGCAAGTTGCCGTCGGTGCGCGAGCTGACCGAAATCCTCGGTGTCAGCAAGTTCACCCTCAATGAGGCCCTGGACCGTCTACGCGGGCGCCACTTGCTCACTTCCAGCCAGGGCCGTGGCTATTTCGTGGCGATGGACAGCGCGCGCCCGGCGTCGGTGGCCTGGGTCGACCTGCTGCCCCAGGACCTGCTCAGCGTATTACGCCGACCACTGGCCACTGCCAGTGGGGAGCTGCGCCCTGGTGGCGGGCACTTGCCGGAGGACTGGCTGAACGGCGAAGCCATCCGCCAGGCCATGCGCAGCGTGGTGCGCGCGCCGTCGCTGCGCATCGCCGGGCTCGGCACGCCGGCCGGGCTGTTGCCGTTGCGCCAGGCGCTGCAACAGAAACTCCACGGCGAAGGCCTGTCGGTGCCGGTGGAACAGATCATCACCACCCCCAACACCGTGCAGGGCCTGGACATGCTCATGCGTCTGCTGGTACGGCCCGGCGACACAGTGCTGCTGGACGCGCCGTGCTACTTCAACTTCCACGCCAACCTGGCCCTGCATGGCGTCAAGGTGGTGACGCTCGAACGCCGCCCCGACGGCTTCGACTTCACCGCCCTCGAACACCTACTGGCCGAACACCGGCCCAGCCTGTACCTGACCACCAGCGTGCTGCATAACCCGACGGGCCATTCCTTCAGCCCCAGCCAGGCGTTTCGCCTGCTGCAACTGACCCAGCAGTACCACTGCCATATCGTCGAGGATGACCTCTACGGCGACCTGCACCCCAACCCACCGCCACGCCTGGCCGCCGTCGCCGGGCTGGATCAGGTCACCTACCTGTCGGGATTTTCGAAGATCCTGAGCGCCAATGCCCGCGTCAGCTATGTGGTGGCCGCGCCACAACTGGCCGCCAACCTGACCAACATGAAGTTGATGAGCGGCGGCGTGACCTCGGAGCTGTTCGAGCAGATCGTGTACCGCATGCTCAGCGAAGGCAGTTATGCCAAGCACCGCAAGCGCATGGTCCAGCGCCTGATGGAAGCCGGCGGGCGCGTCGAGCAATGGCTCAAGCGCTGCGGCTGCGAACTGCCGATGGCTTTCGAAGGCGGCATGTTCATCTGGGCGCGCCTGCCGCCGGGGGTCAACGGCGAACTGCTGGCCCAGCAAGCCCTGAAGCGCAGCATGGTGCTGGCGCCCGGCTTGCTGTTTGGCTACGACCCGGCTCACCGGGACTTGATGCGCTTCAATGTGGCTCACAGTGATGAGCCACGGGCGCAGCGGGTATTTGAAGCGCTGCTGCGCCATCGGGTTGCGCAAGTCTGAAAAGCCTTAACTGACGATATCACTGCGCCGCACATGGCCCTCTACGACAAGCACGAAGTTCGCCTCACTCGGCTTAGCGCTGATTTCCAGGGTACTCATTTTCAGCACGGGGTTGTAAGTCACGATGGCTTCACCGATGGCGCCGGAAAATGCGTCGACGAAGCTCAGTTGCGCAACCCCCAGCGAGGCCCTGACGCCCGACACATCGACCCTGTCTTCGCCGCTGACAAAGTCCATGATCCGGTCGGGCGCGGCCTGGGTCGAGTCGCTGATGCGCCCATAGGCAAACCGGTCCCTGCCCTTGCCGCCCCACAGCGTGTCGGCCCCCCCTGCTCCATATAACCAATCATCGCCCTCTCCCCCTTTGAGTTCGTTGGCCACCTCGTTACCCACCATCAAATCGTTGCCGGAGCCGCCGATGGCATTTTCGATCGTCACGCCATAGGCAATCGAAACATTCCCCTTGAGGCCGCCGACGTCAGAAAAGGTCCCCTCCCGCAGGCTGATGCGCTGGACCTGCGTGTAACCGGAGAAGTCCAGGGTGTCATTGCCGCCACCGTCCCAAATGGCCGCTACCATTTTATCCTTGGCGGTGTTGACGCTCAGGAAGTCTCGGTCCGCATTGGCATTGAAGCCGTAGGTGGTGTTGTCTTTACGGGTGTCGTGGTTGGCGCCGTACTTGCGTTGATAGGCACTGATATCGTCAAGCTGCGGCGCCGAAGAGCGCATGCCTGCATGATTCATATAGCCGGTACGCTCGCCCCGATAACTCATGGCGCTGTGACTCTGCGAGTCCTCGTGATAACCCACCTGCTCTTGTTTGAGTATCCTGTCGTAGTCGCCGGAGTGGTCGAGCCCCAAGGCATGCCCCAGTTCGTGGACGATGGTATGGCGGCCCGCATTTCCCAATGCGGCGTCAACCACCGACCGGTCGCCTTTGTTGACGGCAAACCAGACATCACCGCTGCTGGCAACGCCTGGCGAAGGCAGCACGGCATAGCTCGTATCGTTGTAGGGCAGACCCTTGTCATCGATTCTCTGACCGAAATTGGCGAGGGTGATGTGGCCTTCGCTGCCTGCGGCTCTCGGCCCTTCGGTAAACCTGAGGTTGGCAACATCGGCAATGCTCTGCAGGCTGGCCCGCGTCTGTTGGCGCTGGTTTTCAAGAACGTGGGTGAAACCGGTTTTGTTGAACTGCCTTGCGTCCTTGTCAACGGGCGGGGTACGAAATTCGTAGGTCACGTCATGGCGGCCATCGCCGTTCTTGTCCAGCCACCCCGGGCTCTTTCGCCAGAGGTGCAAGGCCGCGTCTTCGGCAGACTTGGAGGGCAAACCGTTATGGCGGATGTCACCGCCGCGATCATCTCGGTGCCGGAAGGCTTCGATGAGCCGCAACGCATCACTGGGACGAGAGGCAACCGTATTCATACGCACACTCCTATCTGGCTGGAGTTCCATCTTGAGCGCCCTCAGCTCGACAAGCTGCCCGTTGCTTCGCCCTCCTGGATAGCCGCCTGCGGAAACTGGCTTGGGCATCGACCACTGAAGCTGTAGGCGACATCCTTGTGCCGGCCACGAAATCAGGCGCAAAGGTCGTTATGCGCTTTTAATCTGTTTTTTTTAATGATTGGATCCCCACCCTTTGGTCAGGCTGTACTAGCATACGTCTCGGCGGGCAGCACTATCACTGCAGGTTATTCGCATTGGCTAGTCTCTTAATCCCCGTCGCTATAAGACCGAATACCTGCACTCGAAACTCATGGACGAATTGATGAACTCACACCTGTTCCCACATATAGGCAAGGTCATCGCCAGCACCGGCAGTCGCCACTTCCCACGTATGCTGCATGACCTGATCCTCACCCAACTGGCAGTGGACGCCACCCATATCACGCAACTGCGAGTGAGTGCCGCCGGCCACACTCGCCGCAGGATCAGCCCGGTCTATACCGACTCGGCAGTGGCGCTGGGCGAAGAGCAACCGGCCGCCCAGCTGCACCTCACCCGCCGTAAGGACGATGTGCGGTATGTGCTGTCGGTGTACCGCTCGCACCAGTCCGAAACCTTCTCGGCGCAAGAGCGCAGCATGCTGGAGGATTTCTCCACGCTGCTGCTGCCCATGGTGGAAAACCACATCAGCGCGATCCAGCCATGCCCCCCAGGCAATACGCCGCAGGAACCACAGAACCAGGGCATCGAGACCTTGCGGCGACGCATTCAGGAGCGCCTGGTGCAATCGGGGTTGACCCTGTCCAACCGTGAACTGGAAGTATGCGTAGGCCTGCTGGCCGGGCGCACCGCGCCGGAGTTGGCCGAACAGTTGGCGCTGAAGGTCAACACCATCGAGAGCTACCTCAAGCGCGCGGCGATCAAACTGGGCATCAGCGGACGGCATTCGTTGTTGCGGTGGATGTATGCCACCGAAGACAGCACCATTCTCTAAGCCGACATCGGTCAAAAGGTGGGAGGGGGCTTGCTCCCGATAGCGGTGTGTCAGCTTGCTTATGCATGGACTGACACACTGCCATCGGGGGCAAGCCCCCTCCCACATTTGATCTCCGGCGGCCTGAACGGATCAGTCCCGAGCCAGCGCCTCGATGGGGTCCAGCCGCGCCGCATTGCGCGCCGAGATTCGTTGTTGCGGTGGATGTATTCCACCGAAGACAGCACCATTCTCTAAGCCGACATCGGTCAAAAGGTGGGAGGGGGCTTGCTCCCGATAGCGGTGGGTCAGCTTGACTATGCATTGACTGACACACTGCCATCGGGGGCAAGCCCCCTCCCACATTTGATCTCCATCAATCTCGAGCCAATGCCTCGATCGGGTCCAGCCGCGCCGCGTTGCGCGCCGGCACGAAGCCGAACACGATGCCGATCAGCGTCGAGCAGGCAAACGCGGTGATGATCGAGCCCAGGGAAAACACCATTTCCCACTCCTTCACGAACAGCGAAAACAAATAGCCGATGGCATAGGACAGCGAGATACCGATAATCCCGCCGATCAGACACACCATCACCGCCTCCACCAGAAACTGCTGGCGAATATCCGATTGCCGCGCCCCTACGGCCATGCGAATGCCAATCTCGCGGGTGCGTTCGGTGACCGACACCAGCATGATATTCATCACGCCGATACCACCCACCAACAACGAAATCACCGCGATCAATGACAACAGCAGCGCCAGCGAACGGCTGGTTTTCTGCACCGTCTGCATGATGCTGTCGAGGTTGTTGGTGAAGAAATCCTTGGTGCCGTGGCGTTGCAGCATGAGCTTATTGACGTTGTCTTCCACCACCTTGCTCGGCTGGCCGTCCTTGATGCGCACGGTGATGCTGTCCAGGTGGCGCTGCCCCAACAGGCGCCCCGCCGCCGTCTCATACGGCACCCACACGTTCAGCACCTTGCTGGCGGCGAACAGGTTCTTGTTGTCCGCCGTCACCCCGATCACCGTGCACGGCAGGTTGCCCACCAGGATCACCTGACCCAGGGGGTCAACGGTCGGCCCGAACAGGCGATGCCGGGTGTTGTGGTCGATCACCACCACCTGCGCCTGACGCCGTGCATCACTTTCGCTGAAGGCGATACCGGCTTCGAGCTTCACGCCCTTGACCTTGAAGTAGCGGTCGCTGACGCCGTTGACCTGCGCGTCCACGTCGATATTGCCAAAGCGCAGCAACAGGTTGCGCCCCACCACCGGGGTGGCGCTGTCGACGTAATACAGCTGGTTCAACGCGTCCACATCTGACGGCATCAGGGTCTCGATGGCCGAGGCGCGGCTGTCACCGAAACTGGTGCCGGAAAAGATATCGATGGTGTTGCTGCCGATGGCCTGGATGTCCTTGAGCACATAACGTTTGGCGCCCTCGCCGATGGCCGAGATCGACACCACCGAGGTGATGCCGATGACGATACCGAGCATGGTCAGCAAGGTGCGCATGCGATGGGAAATCAGCGCGACCCAGGCCATGTTGAACGCTTCCTTGAACAACCCCAGGCTCGCCACCAGGCGCCGCGCGCCGCTGCGCCGGGGCTCGAGCGGCGCTTCTTCGGGCAGCTCCAGGCCGGCACTGTCGTTGGCCTTGTCGCTGACGATCTCGCCGTCGCACACCTCGACGATACGCTGGGCATTGGCCGCCACCTTGGGGTCGTGGGTGACGATGATCACCGTGTGCCCGGCCGCGTGCAGCTCGGCGAGGATGCGCATCACCTCCTTGCCGCTGTGGGTGTCGAGGGCCCCGGTGGGTTCGTCGGCCAGGATCACCTCGCCGCCATTCATCAAGGCCCGGGCGATACTCACGCGCTGCTGCTGCCCACCGGACAACTGGCTCGGCCGATGGGTGATATGCCCCGACAGGCCCAGGCGCGCGAGCAACTCCCGCGCGCGGCTGTGGCGCTGGCCTTCCGGGATGCCGGCATAGATCGCCGGCATTTCCACGTTGTGCAAGGCACTCAAGTGCGCCAGCAGGTGGTAGCGCTGGAAGATAAACCCGAAGTAATCGCGGCGCAGTTCCGCCAGTTGCTCATCGCCCAGGGAACGGGTTTCGATGCCGTTGATTTTGTAGCTGCCGGCGGTGGCGTAATCCAGGCCGCCGAGGATGTTCATCAATGTCGATTTACCCGAACCCGAGGCGCCGATGATCGCCAGCATTTCCCCGGCGTGAATGGTCAGGTCGATGCCCTTGAGCGCGATGAATTCGCGCTCGCCGGCCATGAAACTGCGGGTGATGCCCTTGAGCTCCAGCAGAGGTTGAGTCATGGCTCAATTCCCCGCCACGGCAGGCGAGGCGTCGCCAATCACCACCTTGTCGCCCTCGACCAGGCCGTCGAGGATCTGCACCTTGACGTTGTTGTTGATACCGGTCTTCACCTCACGCACCTGCGCCCTGCCCTTGGCGTCGAGCACCCGCACTGCATAGCCGCCCTCGGCATTGCGCGCGCCCAGCGCCGCCACCGGCATCATCAGCGCAGCCTCGGCGGTGTCGAGCACGATACGCACCTGGGCGGTCATGGCGATGCGCAAGCGGTGGTCGGGGTTGGGCACATCGAACAGCGCGTTATAAAACACCGCCGTATTCTGCTTGGGCGCACCGGCGGTCTGGGTTTCGAGGAAATTCTGCGGCGCCGGTTCAGTGCCACGCAGCTTGGCGTAGTAGCGCTTGTCGGCCTCACCGAGAATAGTGAAATACACCTGCTGGCCGGGGCTGATGTGAATCACATCCGCTTCCGACACCTGGGCCTTGACCGTCATCGTGTCCAGGTCGGCCAGCTTGAGCAGCACCGGCGCCAGCTGGTTGGCGATGACCGTCTGGCCTTCCTGGGTAACGATACCCACCACATCGCCGTCAATCGGCGCATTGATACGGGTATAAGCCAGGTTGACCTTGGCCGTGTCGATCTGAATGTGCGCGCTCTTGATCTGCGCATCCAGAGACAACAGATTGGCCTGCTGCACCTGAAAGGTCGACTCGGCGTCCTCGAAATCCTGGCGCGACACCGACTCATCGGCCTGCAAGCCCTTATAGCGCTCATACACCGACCTGGCCTGCTTGACCTGCGCCGCCGTGGCGCGGCGTTGAGCCTGCAGATTCTCCTCATCGACCTGGGCCTTGCGCAGCGTGTTCTGCAGGATCAGCGGATCGATTTCAGCCAGCCACTGGCCTTTCTTGACCTTGTCACCGACCTTGACCTTGAGCGACTTCAACTGACCGGAAACCTGCGCACCCACATCGACCTGCTTGACGCCCTCCAACAAGCCGGTGGCGAGAACGGCGTTTTCAATATCACCGCGCTCGACAGTGGCCGTGAGGTATTGAGGCGCATCGGCAGGCGCCTTGACGGTGTAAATGATCAAGCCGATGGCAACCGCCAGCACGGCGAATATCCCGATTTTGCGTAACTTAGACGTCTGCATAAATGACCATAAAGTTGAGCTTTTTGATTGAGCAAGGAAATCCAAACCCTAACCACGATGCGCAGCGAGTCGCTCCTGATCTTGATCTGGCTTTTGATCTTGATCTCAGGCGCCCCGTCAAACCACGCTGGCCGAACGCAGGCTTGAATCCGTGGGTAACCCGGCAGGACGCCGGGTTAGCCGCACTGGGCCATGGATGGCCCATTGCGGCGGCCCACGGATTCAAGCCTTCGTTCGGGCACACCGAGCATGAGCGAGGTGCCGAGTGGTGGGGCAAGAGCGTTTTGCTTACTTTTGCGCTTTTCAAAAGTGAGCCGCTGTAAGAGCGGAACCCATAGCAGCCGTGTCCGCAGAAACGGATATGTACTCGGTCTAGTCCAACATCCTGGTCGGCCCAGAGGCCGCCATCGGGGGCAAGCCCCCTCCCACATTTGGCCCGAGGTGTATCAGGACCAAACCCCTTCCCACATTGGGCGGCCATCAAGACACCACCTCCCCAACCACAACCCCCTCAACCCACCACCTGGCCAACGCCGACACATTCGGCGCCTTAAGCAAAGTGAAATGATTCCCCCCGCCATACCAAACCTGCAACCCACGCCCCTGCCCCCGCCACCCCTCAATCATCAACCCCTGCTCACGCTGATTACCCGCCGCATCCAGCGCCGGGTCACGCGCCAGCACCAAACGCACCACCCCGTCATACCGCGCCTGCGGCCGATACACCGTACGCAAAGCCGCCGCATAAGTCCGCGCCGGGCCAACCATCGCATCCCCGGCAGACCGCGCCGGCAACAACCCAACCCCAACCATCCCCGCATGCAACGCCTGGCGCTGCGCCACCTCATCACTCGCGGCAAAATCCAGCGGATCGATCCCCAGGGATCTCCCGGCCGCCAACTGCATCGCCTCGATCAACCGCAACAACGCCGCCGTCGACGTATACGGCCGCCCCACCACACCATTACCCCCCGGCGACTCACTGTCGATCACCGTCAACGACGCCACCTCGCGGCCCATCGCCTGCAAGCGCAGCGCCATTTCCAGCGCGACCCAGCCGCCAAACGAATGCCCGACCAGATGCACCGGCCCCGCCGGGCACTCATGAATCAGCGCCGCGAGGTAACACTGCGCCGCCGCTTCCACCTGGCTGTGGGGCACCGCTTCACCGTCCAGCCCGCGCGGCTGCAGGCCATACAACGGCCAGTCCCGCCCCAGCGCCTCGCTCAAGCCGACGAAGCCGGTCACGCTGTCGCCCGCACCGGGCACGCAGAACAGCGGTGCATGCCCGGCCTTGCCGCCCTGGATACGCAGCAAGGGCTGATGCGTCGCCTCCATCACCGGTAAAGACTCAGCCAACGCTTGGGCCATCGCCGCGCCCAGGCTGCGGATATGCGGAGCCTGCATCATGCTCTGGTGATTGCCGGGCACTTCAATCTGGCGCAGTTGACCGGATGCCAGCGCGTCCTCCCAGCCCAACGACTCACTGCGCCGCGACAGTTCGGTCGGCCGTTCCTGGGCGCTGAACAGATGCACCGGAATCGGCAGCGGGAACAGGCTGTAATGCGCCAGCGCATGCCCATGCCCGACTTCGCGCTCGATGAAACTGATCAAGTCGGCGTCCGCGGCCGCCGCCATTTGCGGGTATAACAAACCTTCATCGCGACAACATTGCAGCAGGCCCGCAAGGTCCAGCTGTTGAGTGTCTGCTTCCAGTTGCGCCAATCTCGCCACTTCATGCGTGCCTCCTTGTACGGTCCAATGGGCCGTGCACTGCAGCAGCAGATGCCGCTTGAGCGCCTGCGGCCCTTCCCAGCGTGCCTTGCCCTGATCGGTCATGCGCGGCACGAAGGTGTCGATCAAGCCAAGGAACGCGACGCTTTCGTCCAGCCCCAACAGTTGCATGGCCACTTCATAGGCCAGCACCCCGCCGAACGACCATCCCGCCACACGGTAGGGCCCGTGCGGCTGGATCTCGCGAATCAGGCCGACCATGCGCGCCGCCAAGCCCTCCATGGTGTTCAGGTGAGCCTCGCCCAGCGCCAGGCCCGGCAGACCATAAATCGGGTAGTCACCCGGCAGGTGCTGACCCAGCGCCGGGAAATACACGTCCATGCCGCTGAACTCGTGCACCAGGAACAAGGCCGGCTGGGCACCGCTGCTGCGCACGGTTACCACCGTGGTGCAGCGCGTTGCCTGCTCGTCACGCTCGCGCAACATCGAGGCCACGTTCGCCACGCTGACATGCTCAAAAAGCTCGGCCAGGCTCACCTGCAGACCCGCCTCCTCCATCAGGCCGACCAGGCGAATGGCAAGCAAGGAATGACCGCCCAGTTCGAAGAAACTGTCATCGCGGCCGACCTGCTCAAGCTTGAGTACGTCGGCCCATAGCTGACCCAGCCTGTGCTCCAAAGCATCGCGAGGCGGTTCGAACACGCGGTCAGCCGGCGCTTGCAGCGCGGGGACCGGCAAGGCCTTGCGGTCGATCTTGCCATTGGCCGTCAGGGGTAACCGCTCCAGTGGCATATAGGCTGACGGCACCATGTAGTCCGGGAGTTGTTCCTGCAGATGGGCACGCAGGCTATCGATGCCAACAGGCTCTGCCGCCCAGGTGAAATAGGCCGCCAGGCGTTTGTCGCCCGGTGCGTCTTCACGGGCCAGCACCACCGCCTCCTGAATGGCGGCGTGGGTCGCCAGGCGTGCTTCAATCTCGCCCAGTTCGATACGAAAACCGCGAATTTTCACTTGGTCGTCGTTGCGCCCCACGCACTCCAGCAAGCCGTCCGCGTTCCAGCGACCCAGGTCGCCGGTGCGGTACATCAGGGCCTCGGGCTTGAAGGGGTCGTGCACAAACTGTTCGGCGCTCAATTGCGCACGATTCAAATACCCCAGGGCCACGCCGTCGCCACCGATACAGATTTCACCGGTCACGCCCAACGGCACCGGCTGCAACTGCGCATCCAGGACATAGACCTGAGTATTGGAAATCGGTCGACCGATCGGCACGCTGTCCGTGTGGTCGGCGAGTGCGCGCACCTCATGGGTGGTCGCGTAAGTGGTGGTTTCCGTCGGCCCGTAGCAATGCACCAGACGCAGTGCCGGTGCGCGCGCCAACAAGCTGCGGAACGCTGCCGGATCAGCGCGCTCGCCGCCGCACAGGAGGATGCGCAACCCCGCCAGCGCATCGGGTATCAGTTGCACGTACTGATTGAACAGCGCCGTGGTGACGAACAGTATCGTCGCCCCCTCCAACGCAGCGCCAAACGCCACCGGATCGAGCAATATGGAATGATCGATGACCTGCACCTGCCCGCCGTTGAGCAGCGGCCCCCACACATCCATCGTGCTGGCGTCAAAGGCCGGGTTGGAGGCGAATGCCACACGATCACCCGCGTTGAAATCCGCATAGCCGTTGTTGATGACCAGCCGGGTGATGCCACGATGAGGCACCACTACGCCCTTCGGCGTGCCGGTGGAGCCGGAGGTGTACATGACGTAGGCCACGCTGTCCGACGATTGCGACAGGTCGGGGTTGTGGTCAGGTTGCGCATCCAGGGTCAGGGTATCGAGGTCCAGGCGTTGAGCCGGGTAGTCAACGGCTATATCACTGCGGGTCAGCAGCCGCACCGCGCCGCTGTCCTGCAGCATGAAACCCTGGCGCTCGGCGGGTGCATTGATATCCAGCGGCACGTAGGCGGCGGCGCATTTCAACACGGCCAACTGGCCGACTATCAAGTCCACGCCGCGTGGCAGCAGGATCGCTACGCTGTCCCCGGTGTGCACGCCAAGGCCGAGCAGGTGATGGGCCAAGCGGTTGGCGCGAAGGTTGAGGTCAACGTAGCTCACGCGCTGCTCGCCATGCACCACCGCCAGCGCACCGGGACGGGCCCCGGCCTGGGCCTCGAACAAGCGTTGCACCGTGTGTGCGCGGGGGAATTGGCGGGCGGTGGCGTTGAAGTCCTCAAGCAATTGTCGGCGCTCGTCGGCCGGCAGAATCGACACAGCGCTGATGGCGCTGTCGACAGTGTCCTCCAACGCCGTCACCATCTGCTCAAGCGCCGTGGCCAGGTAACCGCAAAGACGCCGCGCGCCCTGACCCGCTGCGCTCAGACTGAAACTCTCGCCCAGGTCGTCCACACTCATCGACAGGCCGTAGCTGGAGCGCTCCTCGCCCTCGATCAAATAGATGCCCTGCCATGCCTTTGCGGCATCGTCATTTGGCGTGCCGTGTACCTCGGCACTGTGACGATAGTTGAACAGTACGTTGAACAACGACGTGCCTGCAGGCACGCTGCTGCAACGCTGCGCCAGCGCCAGGGGCGCGTGTTCGTGCTGGAGCAACTGCGCCAGGCGCGCATGGGTGTCGCGCAGCGCACCCCGCACCGAGTGTTCACCCAGGTCGACGCGCAGCGGCAATGTATTGATAAAGACACCCATGGCCCGTTCGGCCCCCTCCCCGCCCTGCAGGCGGCCCAGCATCACGGTGCCGAATACGACCGACTCGCGCACGGCCACCTTGCCCATGACCAGGGCCCAGGCCAGGTGCATGACGCTGGCGGCGCTCACGCCGGCCCGACGCGCCTGGGTACGCAGGCGCTGGCTCAGCGCATGATCGAGCAGGCTTTGCACCTGCTCAACCGGGCCCAGCTCGCACAGGCAGGTCGGCTCATCGACTTGGGCGAGCATGTCGCGAAAGAACGCCTCATGCTCTTCGTCGGTGATGCCCAGGCGGGTCTGGGCAACGTAATTGCGATAAGGCACCGGTGCGCTCAGCGTATCGCCTTTGCCGCCCAGGAAGGCCTGCATGTCATGCTTGAGGATGCCCAGGGTCACGTGGTCCATCACCAAGTGGTGAAACAGCAAGGTGGCCACCACGCGCTGCGGTTCCTCGGTGTAGACCAGGCGCATCACCGGTGCCTGAGCCAGGTCCAGGCGCTGCGGCAACGGCCCTTTCTCAACGTGCAGGGACGCCTCACGCCACACTACTTGCATCGGCTCTTGCAAGCCGTCCCAATGGAACGAGGAACGCAGGATGTCATGACGCCGGATCACCGCCTGCAATGCCTCGGCAAATGCGTGCAAGCGTGCCGTGCTGTCGAAGGCAAATTGCGCCTGCAGCACATACACGTCGTCCTCCTGCACCGCGCGGTGATGGTAGAGAATTCCCTGCTGCAACGGAGCCAGCGGGTAGATATCCTGCACATTCGCGGCCCCGCCGGGGATGGCGGCGACAACACGGTCGATGGCCGGCTGATCCAGGCGCGCCAGCGTCAGCATGGACGGTGTGATGGCGTCGCAATCGGCGGCGATGCCATTGGCGGGTACGGCCACTTCCCGGCTGCCACCCAGGGTTGCCGCCAGGGCCGTCAACGTCGGCTGGCTGAACAGCACGTTCATGTCCGCCGACAATCCGAGCTGGCGCAGGCGCCCCATCAGACTCACGGCCATCAATGAATGCCCGCCCAGCTCGAAGAAGTTATCCTGCCGCCCTATACGCTCCACCCCCAGCAACTCGGCCCACACGCTGGCCAAGGCGATTTCGGTATCGCCCTGGGGCGCTTCGTAGTCGCGCACGCTCACCGACTCCACGTCCGGCGCCGGCAGTGCCTTGCGATCGAGCTTGCCGTTGGGGCTCAGCGGCAACGCGTCCAGGCGCACAAACACAGCGGGCACCATGAACGCCGGAAGCTGTTGCGCCAAGTGACTGCGCAGCTCATCGATGTCGCACGCGTCGGCGGTGTAGTAAGCGATCAGGCGTTGCTCACGGGCCACCACCACCGCTTCGTTGACCGCGGGATGCTCGGTCAGTCGCGCCTGGATTTCCCCCAGTTCTATCCGCAAGCCATGGATTTTCACCTGGTCGTCATTGCGCCCCAGGTATTGGAGTGTGCCGTCGGGCAGATAACGGCCGAGGTCACCGGTACGGTACAAGCGTCCCTGGGTAAACGGGTCATCAAGGAAGCGCTCGGCCGTCAGTTCAGGACGGTTCAAATAGCCCCGCGCCACTTGCACGCCGCCAATGAACAGCTCGCCCACCACACCCAGGGGCACCGGCTGCATCTGCGTGTCCAGCACGTACATGCGCGTATTGGCGATCGGTTTGCCGATGGGCGTGTTTTCCGGCACGTCGCAAGGCAGGCAGGACCACGCCGTCACGTCCACCGCCGCTTCAGTCGGAC
Source organism: Pseudomonas sp. 44 R 15 (assembly GCF_900004965.1). Taxonomy (NCBI): domain Bacteria; kingdom Pseudomonadati; phylum Pseudomonadota; class Gammaproteobacteria; order Pseudomonadales; family Pseudomonadaceae; genus Pseudomonas; species Pseudomonas sp. 44 R 15. Next base: position 32,755 of record NZ_CVTU01000081.1, on the reverse strand, counting down.
CGTACAGGTTATACAGGTTGACCCCCGGCAGTTGCTGCTTGAAGCGCCGCACCAGGCTGCCTGGCAGCGCTTCACCACTGCACATCACGCGTTGCAGGCCCGCTACCTGGCTGACATCGCCATAGGCAAGGAAGACATCGAGCATTGACGGCACAAAGTGCAACGTCGTGATCGCTTCACCTTCGATGACCTCGCACAGGTAAGCGGGGTCCTTGTGACCGCCCGGACGCGCCATCACCAGCCTAGCACCGATGGACAACGGCCAGAAGAATTCCCACACCGATACGTCGAAGCTGAACGGGGTTTTCTGCAGGACTGCGTCGTCGCAGGTCAGTCCGTATTCGTCCTGCATCCACAGCAGGCGGTTGACCACCCCACCGTGATCGTTGATCACCCCCTTGGGCTGCCCGGTGGAGCCTGAGGTGTAGATCACGTAAGCGCTTGCACCGCGTACCGCAGGGTTGTCGTCCGGCTGGTGCTGCCAGCACGGCTGGTCCAATTCAAGCACCGCCACCTCGCCCAACAAACCACGCGTAGCGACCTGGGCAAGCACCACCTGCGGTGCACTGTCTTGCAGCATGTAGGCGATCCGCTCCTGGGGATACGCCGGATCCAGCGGCACATAGGCCGCGCCGGCCTTGAGCACCGCATACAGGGCGATAACCATGTCCAGGCCACGCTCTGCGCAGATGGCTACGCGGGCATCCGGCTGCACACCGAGCGCCAGCAGATGATGGGCCAATTGGTTGGCGCGGCTATTGAGTTCGGCATAGGTCAATTGCTGCGTGCCGGCCTTGAGCGCAATCGCATCCGGCGTGCGTTCAACCTGCGCTTCGAACAGGCCATGCAGGGTCTGGTCGAGGTTGTAGTCGACTGCCGTAGCGTTGAAATCAAACAGCACCTGCTGACGCTCGCGCGCCCCCAGCAACGGCGTATGCTCCAGCACCGCCTGGTCGTCTTCGACCATCGCCTGTAACAGACCAATCAGGTAGCCGACGTAACGCTGCACCGTCGCCTCATCGAACAAGGCCACCGCGTATTCCAACGTGCCCAGAATGCAGCCGTCGACTTCGCCCAGGCTCAGCGCCAGATCGAACTTGGCAAAGTGGCTGTTCTCGACGATCGCCTCCAGCGTCAGGTCGCCGAGGGCCAGCGCCGGTGCACTGCTGTCCTGCCAGGTCAGCAGCACCTGGAAGATCGGGCTATGTGCCAGGCTGCGCAGCGGCCGGAGGATCTCCACGACTTTTTCGAACGGCAGGTCCTGGTGAGACTGAGCCGCCAGCGTCACCGCCTTGACCCGCGCCAACAGCGCCTCGGTGCTCAGCTCGCCGCAGGTGTCGATGCGCACGGCAAGCGTGTTGACGAACAAGCCAATCAGCCCTTCCACTTCACTGCGGGCCCGGTTGGCTACGGGCGAGCCGATCACCAGGTCGTGCTGACCGGACAACCGTGCAAGCAGTGACGCCCAGGCGCTCATCACTGTCATGTACAGCGTCACCCCGTGCCTCTGGCTCAACGCCTTGAGCCCGGCGGTCAGACGCTCATCCAGGCGCACCTGGACCGTATCGCCGGCATAGCTCTGCTGCGCCGGGCGGGGCCGATCGGTAGGCAGGGAAAGCAATGGTGGCGCGCCAGCCAGGGTTTGCTGCCAGTAGGCGCTTTGGTGGTTGAGGACTTCGCCACTCAGCCAGCGCCGTTGCCACACGGCAAAATCGACGTACTGGATCGGCAGTGGCGGCAACGGGTCGGGCAGGCCATGGCTGAAGGCCTGGTACAGCGCCATCAGTTCCCGGGTGAGCACGCCCATGGACCAGCCATCAGAGACGATGTGGTGCAGGGTCAGCAGCAGCACATGGTGATCGTCGGCCATTGCCACCAGGCGTCCACGTATCAGCGGACCTTGTTCCAGGTCGAACGGTGCCGAGGCTTCGCCGTGGATCAATGCATCCAAAGCCTGCTGAGGATGCGAGTGATGCCGCAGGTTCTGCAGTTGCAGCGGCAACACCTCTTCAGGCGGTGCAATCAGCACCCGGGCGTCGTCGCCGTGCTGGGCAAAGCGGCTGCGCAGGGTTTCATGTCGCGCAACAATACGTGCCAAGGCGCGTTGCAGCGCCTGCACGTGCAACTGCCCGCGCAGTCGCAAGCCGATGGGAATGTTATAGGCGGTATTGGCGCCTTCCATCAGCGCCAGGAACCACAGGCGTTGCTGGGCGAACGACAACGGAGCGTGTTCTTCGCGATTGGCCGGCAGGATATCCGGCAAGGTGCTGCGACCGGAATGGGTCAGCACGGCGGCGACGGCGCTGAGTTCGGTATTGGCGAAAAAATCGCTCAGCAGCAGCTCTATGCCCAGGCGCTGACGCACCTGGGACACCATGCGCATGGCCAGCAGCGAGTGACCGCCCAGCTCGAAAAAGTTGTCGCGCCGGCCTACTTGCGCCACCTGCAACACATCGGCCCAAATCTGCGCGAGCACGCTTTCAAGCTCGCCCTCGGGCGCAATGTACTCACGGATAAACAGGGCCGACAGATCCGGCTTTGGCAGGGCCTTGCGATCGAGCTTGCCGTTGGCCGTCAGCGGGAGCGCATCGAGCCGCATGTACGCGGCCGGGACCATGTAGCCCGGCAGACGCGCGACCAGGTGCGCACGGATATCAGCGCCAGCCAAGGAGCCCACCGACGGGTGCGCGGTGAAATACGCCACCAGCCGCTCGTCACAGACCAGCACCACAACATCCTGGATACCCGGCAACTGGTTGAGTTGGGTTTCGATTTCGCCCAGTTCGATGCGCACACCACGGATTTTCACCTGATCGTCGTTGCGGCCCAGGTACTCCAGGGTGCCGTCGGGCAACCAACGCGCCAAGTCACCGGTGCGGTACATGCGCCCCGCATTGAACGGGTCATGCAGGAAGCGTTCGGCGGTCAGTTCCGAGCGGTTCAGGTAACCGCGCGCCACGCCTTGGCCGCCGACATACAATTCCCCGGCTACACCCAGCGGTACCGGACGCTGCTGTTCGTCGAGCAGGTAGACCGTGGCATTGGCGACAGGCTTGCCGATATGCAGCGGCTGGCCGACCTCTATCTGGCCGGAGGTGGCGACCACTGTGGCTTCGGTGGGCCCGTAGTTATTGACCAATGCGTAACGCAGCGGGCGCGTGAACTGGCGCAAGCGGTCGCCACCGATCAGCAAGGTGCGCAGCGTCGGATGCTCGATCTGCTGGCTGAAGGCGTACTCGGCGACCGGCGTCGGCAGGAAGCACACGTCCAGCGGTTGCGCGCACCACCAGGCGAGCAGCGCGTCGACATCCTCGACGCCGTCATGGGCCGGCGGCACGTGCAGGGTCGCGCCGACACACAGCGCCGGCCAGACCTCCCAGGCCATCGCATCGAACCCGAAGCCGGCGACACTGGCCGTATGGTCGCCGGCATGCAGATCAAAAGCACGACAGTGCCAGTCCACCAGGTTCACCACACTGTGGTGCTCCACCATCACACCTTTGGGCAAGCCGGTGGAGCCGGAGGTGTAAATCACATAGGCCAGATTGGACGGGCCGGCAGCGACTTCGGGATGGTGTGGCGTGGGGGTACGCCAGCCATCGCCATCCAGCTCGATTACCGGCACGTCGAGGGCCGGCAACCTTGGCAGCAGCGCGCGCTGGCTCAGCACTGCCACGGGGGCGCAGTCGCAGAGCAGATAGGCCAGGCGCTCGGCGGGATGCGCTGGATCGACCGGTACATAACACGCGCCGGACTTGAGGATCCCCAGCAAACCGACCAGGGTGTCGAGGCCGCGACGGGCGACGATGGCCACGCGGTCGTCGGGCTTGATGCCCAGGCCGCGCAGGTGATTTGCCAGATGGCTGGCGTGCCTGTCGAGTTCGGCATAGGTCAGGTGGTGCTCGCCGGCCTTGGCCGCAATGGCATTGGGCGTGCGCTCGGCCTGAGCGGCGACGAGCCCGTGCACGGTCTGCTCGACGTTGTTGGGCATCGATGTCGCATTGAAGTCCACCAGCACCCGCTGGCACTCAGGTTCCTCCATCAGCGGCACATGGGCCAGCACCGCACGGTCGTCGGCGACCATGGCCTGCAACAGGCGGGTGAAATAGCCGACGTAGCGCTGCACCGTCGCCTCATCGAACAGCGCGACAGCGTATTGCAGCGCACCACGGATCCTGCCTTGGTCTTCACCCAGGTCCAGGGTCAGCTCAAACTTGGCAAACAGGCTCTCTTGAGCAACGCCTTCAATCACCAGATCGCCCAACGTCAGGGTGGGCGCGCTGGCGTCCTGCCAGGCCAGCAGTGTCTGAAACAGCGGCGTGTGGGCCAGGCTGCGCACCGGCTGGGTAATCTCCACCACCTGTTCGAACGGCAGATCCTGATGGGACTGGGCCGCCAGCGACACCGCCTTGACCCGCGCCAGCAGCACTTCGGTGCTCGGTTCACCCGAGGTATCGATGCGCAGGGCCAGGGTATTGACGAACAGGCCGATCAGCCCTTCCACTTCACTGCGCGTCCGGTTTGCCACCGGCGAGCCAATCACCAGGTCATGCTGGCCGGACAACCGTGCCAGCAGCGCTGCCCAGGCGCTCAACAGGGTCATGTAAAGCGTGACGCCATGGCGTTGACTCAACGCTTTCAGCGCGGCTGTCAGGCGCTCGTCCACATGCACTTCGACGCTGCTGCCGGCATAGTCTTGCTGCGCCGGACGTGGACGATCAGTGGGCAGCGTGAGCAAGGCCGGCGCATCCGCCAGCACGTGCTGCCAGTAATCGCTCTGGCGGTGCAGCACTTCACCGCTGAGCCACAAACGTTGCCAAATGGCGAAATCACCGTACTGGATGGTCAACGGCGGCAGCGGGTCGGGCTGGCCGTGGATGAACGCCTGGTACAGCGCCATCAGTTCGCGGGTCAGCACGCCCATGGACCAGCCGTCGGAGACAATGTGGTGCAAGGTCAGCAGCAGCACATGATGATCGTCGGCCATCATCACCAGGTGCCCACGCAGCAGCGGGCCGCGCTCCAGGTCAAATGTAGCCGAGGCCTCGTGGCGGATCAGCGCTTCAAGGGCCTGTTGCGGCTCGGGATGACCGCGCAGGTCCAGCGACTGCAGCGGCATGGCATCGTCGGCGGGCACGGTCAGCACCTGGGTGTCATCGCCCACCTGGACAAAACGGCTGCGCAGGGTGTGATGGCGCCTGACGATGCAGGCCAACGCCTCTTGCAGCGCCTGCACATGCAATTGCCCACGCAGGGCCAGGCCTATGGGGATGTTGTAGGCACTGTTGCCGCCGTCCATGTTGGCCAGAAACCACAGGCGCTGCTGGGCGAACGACAGCGGCACATCCTCGCCACGATTGGCCGGCAGAATATCCGGCAAGGTGCTGCGACCCGCCTGGGCCAGCACGTGAGCAACCGCCGCCAGTTCGGCGTTGGCGAACAAGTCGCCCAGCACCAGCTCCACTCCCAGGCGCTGGCGCACTTGGGACACCATGCGCATGGCCAGCAGCGAATGCCCGCCCAGCTCGAAGAAGTGATCGCGCCGCCCAACCCGCTCCACTTGCAACACGTCGGCCCAGATCTGCGCCAATACGCTTTCGATCTCGCCCAGCGGCGCCTCGTATTCACGGCTGAACACCGCAGCCATATCCGGCGCCGGCAGTGCCTGGCGGTCGAGCTTGCCGTTGGCGGTCAGGGGCAGCGTGTCGAGCTTCATGAACGCCACCGGCACCATGTAGTCCGGCAGATGGGCCACCAGGTGCGCGCGGATATCAGCGACGGCCAGCGCATCCAGTTGCGGGCTTTCGGTGAAATACGCCACCAGCCGCTCTTCACGCACCAGCACCACCGCCTCCAGGATGCCCGGCAGTTGGTTGAGCCGGGTTTCGATTTCGCCCAGTTCGATGCGCATGCCACGGATTTTCACCTGGTCATCGTTGCGCCCCAAATACTCCAGGTTACCGTCGGGCAGCCAGCGCGCCAGGTCGCCGGTGCGGTACATGCGCCCGCTGCTGAACGGGTCGCGCAGGAAGCGCTCAGCGGTCAGCTCCGGGCGATTGAGGTAGCCGCGCGCCACGCCCTTACCGCCCACGTACAGTTCACCCGCCACGCCCAACGGCACCGGGCGTAGCTGTTCGTCCAGCAGGTAGACCCTGGCATTGGCGATGGGCTTGCCGATATGCAACGGCTGGCCCGCCTCGATCTTGCCGGCGGTGGCGACCACCGTGGCTTCGGTGGGGCCATAGTTGTTGATCAGCTCGAAGCGCTGCGCCCGCCCGAAATGGCGCAGGCGATCGCCGCCGATCAGCAGCGTGCGCAGGGTCGGGTGCTCGATGTTCTGGCTGAAGGCGTACTCGGCCACCGGTGTCGGCAGGAAGCACACGTCCAGCGGTTGCGCGCACCACCAGGCGAGCAGCGCGTCGATATCTTCAGCGCCGTCGTGGGCCGGAGGCAGGTGCAGGGTGGCGCCCGCGCACAGCGCCGGCCACACTTCCCAGGCCATCGCATCAAAGCCGAAACCGGCCACGCTGGCGGTATGCCGCCCGGCGCGCAGGTCGAAGGCGCTGCAATGCCAGTCCACCAGGTTGGCCACGGTGTGATGCTCCACCATCACCCCTTTGGGCAGGCCGGTGGAGCCGGAGGTGTAGATCACATAGGCCAGGTTCGACGCCGTCATGGCCACCTCGGGATTGCTCGCCGCGTGGTGGTGCCAGGTGTAGCGGTCCAGGTTGATCACCGGCACCTCCAGCTCCGGCAGGCGCTCGAGCAACGCGTGCTGGGTCAGCACGGCCACCGGGGCGCTGTCGCTGAGCAGGTAGTTCAGGCGCTCGGCCGGGTGGGACGGGTCCACCGGCACGTAGCAGGCGCCGGCCTTGAGGATCGCCAGCAACCCGGCCAGGGTGTCCAGGCCACGGCGTGCGACGATGGCCACGCGGTCATCGGGCTTGACCCCCAGCGCCAGCAGGTGATGGGCCAGCAGGTTGGCTTGCTGATTGAGTTCGGCGTAGCTCAGCGTGCGGTCCAGGCACACCGCCGCGATGGCATCCGGGGTCAGCGCGGCCTGGGCCTCGATGCGCGCGTGCAAGGTGCTGCCCTGCGGGAACACCGCCTGGGTTGCGTTGAACTGCTCGAGCAACAGGCGCTGCTCGGCCAGCGGCACCACCGGCAGCTGGTTGAGCGCGGTGTGCGGCGCCTGCTCCAGGGCGCTTACCAGGTTTTCCAGTGCGGTTTGCAGGTAGGCGCAGACGCGGTGCGGGTCGACCTGGGTGCAGGCGAGCAACCGCAAGATGAAGCTATCGCCCAGGTCATCCACGCTCAGCGTCAGCGGGTAGTTGGTACGCTCCTGCGAGCTCAACATTTCGATGCCGTTCCATGCCGCCACCGCCTCGGCCTGATTGCCGGAACCACTGTGCCGGTAATTGAGCAACGCACTGAACAGTGGCGTGGGCGCAGTCACCCCACTGCAGCGCTGCGCCAACGCCAAAGGGGCATGCTCATGGCGCAGCAACGTCGTCAGCCGTGCATGGGTGTCCCTGATGCCGGTGCGCACATCCGCATGACCGACGTCCACACGAAACGGCAACGTATTGATGAAAATCCCCAGTGCTCTGTCGGTCTGCTGACCGCCCTGCATGCGCCCCATCAACACCGTACCGAACACCACGCTTTGCTTGCCTGCCAACACACTCAGCACTTGGGCCCAGGCCATATGGAACACGCTCGCCGCGCTTACGCCCAGATGGCGTGCCTGCTCGCGTACACGTTGATTGAGCGCTGCCGACAGCGGCAGGTCCGCTTCGACGATATCGCGGCCGTCGCCCTGCACATCCTGCAGACCGAAAGGCAAGGTCGGCTCGCAGATATCGCTGAGCATCTGACGGAAAAACGCCTCGTGCTCCTGCTCGCTGACGCCCAGTCGCGCCTGCGCCACGTAATTGCGAAACGGGATGGGCTGGCCCAATTGTTCGCCACGGCCTTGCAACAGCGCCTGCAGTTCATGGCGCACCACGTCCAGCGCGCTGTGGTCCAGGGCCATATGATGAAACAGCAGCATTGCCACCACGCGCTGGCCGGGTTCGTCCCAGGTGCGCACCAGGCGCAGCAGAGGCGCCTGGGTCACGTCCAGGCGGTAATGGCGAACATCGAACAGCTGGCGCAACTGCTCTGCGATATCGCCCTCAGCCGGGTCCAGCTCAAGGGCTTGCACCGGTAGCCGGGCCTGGCGCCAGACCACTTGCGAGGGCTGTTCGAGGCTTTCCCAAACCACGCCGGTACGCAGGATATCGTGCCGATCCACGACGCTCTGCAAGGCGTTGGCAAACTGCTCGAAGCGCGCCAGGCTGTCGAAGGCGAACTGCGACTGCATGATGTACGGGTCACCCTGCTCCGTGCTCGCGTGGTGGTACAGAATGCCTTCCTGCAACGGCGCCAGTGGGTAGATGTCCTGGATATTCGCCACCCCGCCCTCGACGGTGGCGACGATCCGCTCGATCTCGTCCTGGCTCAGGGTGGACAGGGTCAACATGGCCGGGGTGATGCGCTCGGCGCCCGGGGCGATGCCGTTGGCCGGTACTTGCACCTCACCGGCTTTGCCGGCCGAGTATTCACCCGCCTTGATCCGTTCGATCAGGGCCGGCTTGTGTTCGCGCAACGCAGCGAGGATCGCCGGGTCGCTCAAGGCTTGCTTGTTGCCTTGTACGGACAGTTGCTCGCCTTTGAGCGCCAGTTGCACATCCTTCGTTTTCAGGGTTGCCAGCAATTGTTGGATGTTCACAGGACGATCTCCATTCGTTCGGTCATTGCGGCGTAGCCGGCCAGGGTCGGTTGCTCGAACAGCCCTCGCACATCGGCTTCCATGCCTTCCTGGCGCAAGCGCCCGATCAAGCTCACGGCGAGCAGCGAATGCCCGCCCAGTTCAAAGAAATTGTCATGGCGCCCTACTCGCTCCACCTTCAGCAGCTCGGCCCAGAGTCGGGCCAACAGTATTTCGCAGTCGCCTTCGGGCGCTTCGTACTCACGCACACTCAACGACGCCGTGCCCGGGGCCGGCAGCGCCTTGCGGTCGAGCTTGCCATTGGGGCTCAGGGGCAGCGCGTCGAGGTGCATGAACAACGCGGGCACCATGAAGTCCGGCAGGTGCTGCAAGAGCTGGCTGCGCAGGGCGTCGATGGCGGTGGCCGCGCCGGTGTAGTAGGCGACCAGGCGATCTTCGCAGGCCACGACCACGGCATCTTTCACCGCTGGATGGTCGATCAGTCGCGCCTGGATTTCCCCCAATTCGATGCGCAGGCCGCGAATTTTCACCTGGTCATCGTTGCGGCCCAGGTACTCGAGATTGCCGTCCGGCAGGTAGCGGCCAAGGTCACCCGTGCGGTACATCCGGCCCGCGCTGAACGGGTCCTCAAGGAAGCGTTCGGCGGTCAGCTGCGCACGGTTGAGATACCCCCGCGCCACCTGCACGCCACCGATGAACAGCTCACCGACCACCCCCAGCGGCACCGGCTGCAATTGGGCGTCCAGCACGTACATGCGTGTGTTGGCAATCGGCTTGCCGATCGGCGTGTTGTCCGGCACGTCGCTGCGTGCGCAGTTCCATGCGGTCACATCCACTGCGGCTTCGGTCGGGCCATACAGGTTGTACAACCCGATGCCCGGCAGTTGCTGCTTGAAGCGTCGCACCAGGCTGCCCGGCAGCGCTTCACCGCTGCAGATCACGCGCACCAGCCCGGCGGCCTGGCTGACATCGCCGTGGGCCAGGAATACGTCGAGCATCGACGGCACAAAGTGCAGCGTGGTGATGCGCTGCGCCTCAATCACTTCACACAGATACGCCGGGTCCTTGTGGCCGCCCGGACGTGCCATGACCAGGCGGGCGCCGGTCATCAGCGGCCAGAAGAACTCCCACACCGACACGTCGAAGCTGAAGGGCGTTTTTTGCAACACCGCATCCTGCGCGTTGAGGCCATACGCGTCCTGCATCCACAGCAGGCGGTTGACCACCCCGGCATGTTCATTAATGACCCCCTTGGGTTGGCCGGTGGAGCCGGAGGTGTAGATCACATAAGCCTGATGCCGGGCGGTAAGCTCCGGCACGCTGGGATTGGTGCTCGGCTGGTGCTGCCAGGTGTCGCAGTCCAGATCAAGGGTGGGTATATCACCGAGCAAGGCGCGGGTTGCGCCGTGGGCCAGCACCACCACCGGTGCGCTGTCGTGCAGCATGTAGGCGAGGCGCTCGTGGGGATAGGCCGGGTCAAGCGGGACATAACCGCCGCCGGCCTTGAGGATGGCGAACAAGCCGATGACCATGTCCAGGCCACGCTCCAGGCACACCCCAACCCGCGACTCGGGCCGTACGCCCAGTTCACGCAGGTGATGGGCCAGACGGTTGGCCCGCTCGTTGAGTTGCCGATAGCTCAGGCGTTGATCGCCCGCTTTCACGGCCTCGGCATCCGGCGTGCGTAAGACCTGCGCCTCGAACAAGCCGTGCAAGGTCTGGTCAAGGTTGTAATCGACTGCGGTCGCGTTGAAGCCGTGCAACAGTGTCTCGCGCTCCTGCTGCCCCAGGATCGACACGCGGCTGATCGGCAGGTGCGGCGCCTGTTCCAGCGCCTCGACCAGCCCAAGCAACGCCGTCTGCATATAACCGCAGACGCGTTGCGCTCCAATGTGCGCGGGGGTCATGACGGTCAGGCGGAAACCCTCGCGCTGGTCATCGACGTTCAAGGTCAAGGGGTAATTGGTGCGTTCTTCACTGGCCAGGGTGTGAATCCCTTGCCATGCCTGCGACACCGTCGCCTCCTGGCTGGCGCTGTGGCGGTAATTGAGCACTGCACTGAACAACGGCAGCGGCGCGGCGACGCCACTGCAACGCTGGGCCAGAGCCAGGGAGGCATGTTCATGGCCGAGCAGTGCCGTCAGGCGCTCATGGGTGCGCTTGACGGCCGCGCGTACACCGGTCTCATCAATATCCACGCGCAATGGCAAGGTGTTGATGAACATCCCCAGTGCACGGTCGCTGCCTTTGCCCCCCTGCATACGGCCGAGCAGTACCGTGCCGAAGACCACGCGGTGCTGGCTGCTGGTGCTGGCCAGCACCCGGGCCCACGCCAGATGAAACAGACTGGCGGCGCTGACACCCGAGAGGCGGGCCTGCGCCCTCAGACGCTGGCTGAAGGCCGGGGCCAGGCTCTGCTGCACCTCTTCGATTGCACTGCCGTCACCTTGGACGTCCTGCAAGCCGAACGGGAGCGTCGGCTCGTCGATGTCTCCCAGCATCTGGCCAAAGAACGCTTCATGTTCGTGCTCTTCGACGCCCAGACGCGCCTGAGCCACATAGTTGCGGTAAGGAATGGCTGCTTCAGCGATCCGGGGCTGCCCGAGCAAACTGGCTTGCATCTCCTGACGTACGCTGTCGAGTGCCGTGTGATCAAGGGCAATATGGTGGAACAGCAAAATCGCAACGACCCGCTGCTGACCGGGGTCCTCGGCATACACCAGGCGGATCAGCGGGGCCTGGGACATCGGCAGCCGGTAATGGCGCGGGTCGAAACGCTGGTGCAACTGCTCGATGACGTTGCCTTGCAGCGATACGCATTGCACGGCCAGTTCAGCCTTGCGCCACACCACTTGCAGCGGTTGCACCAGGCCTTCCCAGACCACTGCGGTGCGCAGGATATCGTGGCGATCGATCACCTGCTGCAGCGCCTGGGCAAAGGCGTCCAGGCGTTCAAGGCTGTCAAACGCCAGGTGCGATTGCAGCAGGTACGGGTCGCCCCGCTCGGCGCTGATGTGATGGTAGAAAATGCCTTCCTGCAACGGCGCCAGCGGATAGATATCCTGCACATTGGCGGCGCCGCCGGGCACTTGGTCGATCACCTGATCCAGCGTCGATTGCTCCAGCGTCACCAGCGACAGCATGTCCGCCGTGATGCGTTGGCAGCCGTCGGGAATACGGTTGGCCGGCACCTGCACTTCGCGACCACTGCCCACGGCGGCGGCCAGCGCGGCCAGGGTCGGCTGGCTGAACAGCACGCGCACATCGGCGCTCAGGCCGACCTGGCGCATGCGCTCGATCAGGCTGACGGCCAGCAATGAATGCCCGCCCAGTTCGAAGAAGTGGTCATGGCGCCCCACCTGCTCCACCTGCAGCACGTCGGCCCAGATCCGCGCCAGGCGGGTTTCCACTTCGCCCTGGGGCGCTTCGTAGTCACGGGTCAGCAGCGCGGCTTGATCGGGGGCCGGCAAAGCCTTGCGGTCCAGCTTGCCGTTTGCGGTCAGGGGCAAGGCCGCAAGTTTCACGTAGGCCACCGGCACCAGGGCCTCGGGCAGTTGCGCCTGCAGTTGCGCGCGCAGCGTGTCGATCGACAGCGCCTGGCGTTCGGTGAACCAGGCGATCAATCGGCCTTCGCGCAACAGCACCACCGCTTCCGCGACGCCGTCGAGCGCGGCCAGGCGGCTTTCGATTTCGCCCAGCTCAACCCGCACCCCGCGCAGTTTGACCTGGTCATCGTTGCGCCCCAGGTATTCCAGGTTGCCATCGGGCAGCCAGCGCACCAGGTCGCCGGTGCGGTACATGCGCCCGGGGTTGAACGGGTCTTGCAGGAAGCGCTCGGCGGTCAGGTCCGGGCGATTCAGGTAACCGCGCGCCACGCCGCGGCCACCCACATACAGCTCACCGGCCACGCCCACCGGCACCGGACGCAGGTGCGCATCCAGCACATAGCTGGTGGCATTGGCGACAGGCCGGCCGATATGCAAAGGCTGCCCGGCACGCACACGCCCGGAGGTGGCGACCACCGTGGCTTCGGTGGGGCCGTAGTTATTGATCAGGGCAAACCGTCGTTCCTGGCTGAACTGGCGCAGGCGGTCGCCCCCGATCAGCAGCATGCGCAAGGTCGGGTGTTGCAGGTTCAGGCTGAAGGCGTACTCGGCCACCGGGGTGGGCAGAAAGCTCACGTCCAGCGGCTGCGCCAGCCACCAGGCCAACAGTTCGTCGATGTTTTCATTGCCCACCTCGGCGGGCGGCAGGTGCAGGGTCGCGCCCACGCACAGCGCCGGCCAGACTTCCCAGGCCAGCGCATCGAAACCGAAACCGGCGACGCTGCTGGTATGGCTGGCAGCCCGCAGGCCAAAGGCCTCGCAGTGCCAATGCACGAGGTTTTCCACGTGGTGATGCTCCACCATCACGCCCTTGGGCTGGCCGGTGGAACCGGAGGTGTAGATGACGTAGGCCAGGTGCGCCGGGGTCAGTGCGCCCAGTTGCGGATTGCTCACAGGGTATTGCTGCAAGCCGAGGCCGTGCAGGTCGACACTGGCGACGCCGCCGAGCAGGTCGCGGGTGCAGGCTTGCGAGAGTACCGCCACCGGTGCGCTGTCCTGCAACAGGTAGGCGATCCGCTCCGCCGGGTACGCCGGGTCGATCGGCACATAGCCCGCGCCGGCCTTGAGAATGCCGAGCAGGCCCACCAGCATCTGCGGGCCGCGACGGCAGCAGATCGCCACGCGGTCATCCGGCTGCACGCCAAGCCCGAGCAGGTGATGGGCCAGTTGGTTGGCGCGTTGATTGAGCTGCTGATAGGTCAGCGCCACTCCGTCCTGCATCACCGCAATGGCCTCGGGCTGACGCTCGGCCTGGACTTCAAAGGCGCCGTGCAGGGTGTGCCCGCGCGGGAAGTCATGGGCGGTGGCGTTGAATTCGCGCAGCAGCGTGTCGCGTTCCGCCGTCGGCAGAATCGGCAGGTGGTGCAAGCGGGTGGCCGGCGCGTTTTCCAGGGCGTCGACCAGCTGCGCCACGGCGTTGTGCATGTAGTCGCACAGGCGCTGGGCGCCGATCTGCGGCAACGCCAGCACGGCCAGGGCAAAGCCTTCGCCCAGGTCATCCACACTCAGGGTCAGCGGATAGTTGCTGCGCTCTTCGCCGCCGAGCAGCTGTACGCCCTCCCAGATCCCCTGACCGTCGCGGGCCATTTCACCGGGGCTGCTGTGGCGGTAATTGAGCAAGGCGCTGAACAGCGGCGTGGCCGTCGCCACCCCACTGCAACGCTGGGCCAGGGCCAGGGAGGCATGTTCATGCCCGAGCAAGGCGCTCAAGCGTGCATGGGTGGCCTTGACCGCGTCGGCGGCAGCGGCCGCCACATCGACCCGCAGCGGCAAGGTGTTGATGAACATGCCCAGCGCACGATCCGCACCATCGCCGGCCTGCATGCGCCCCATCAGGACGGTGCCGAACACCACGTCGTCGCGCCCGGACACCAGCCCCAGCACCTGCGCCCAGGCCAGGTGCATCAGGCTCGCGGCGCTGACGCCCAAGCGGCGTGCCTGCTCGCGCACCCGCTGCGCCAGCTCGGCCGGCAGCTGCCGTGCGGCTTCTTCGATGGCCCGGCCATCGCCCTGCACATCGTGCAAGCCGAACGGCAACGTCGGCTCGTCGACATCGGCGAGCATGCCGCGGAAGAACTGCTCATGCTCGGCCACGCTGACCCCCAGCCGCGCCTGGGCCACGTAGTTGCGAAACGGCGCGGCTTCGGGCAAGTCATCGGCCTGATCCAGCATGAAGGCACGCATCTCCTGGCCCACCACTTCCATGGCGGTATGGTCCAGGGCCAGGTGGTGGAACAGCAGGATCGCCGCGACACGCTGATTGACCGGGTCCTGGGCGTAGACCATGCGCAGCAGCGGCGCCTGGGTGATGTCCAGCCGGTAGTGCCGCGCATCGAAGCGCGCATGCAGTTGTTCGATGATGCCGCCGTCGGCCGGGTCCAGGCTGACGGCCTGCACCACCAGCTGCGCCTGGCGCCACACCACTTGCACCGGGCTGTCCAGGCCTTCCCAGACCACCCCGGTGCGCAGAATGTCGTGGCGCGCCACCACCTGTTGCAGCGCGCCCATGAAAGCGTGCAAGCGCTCAAGGCTGTCGAACGCCATGCGCGATTGCAGCAGGTACGGGTCGCCCTGTTCGGCGCTGACGTGGTGATAGAGGATGCCTTCCTGCAACGGCGCCAGCGGGTAGATATCCTGCACGTTCGCCGCACCGCCCGGCACGTTGGCCACGATGCGTTCAATGGCGGCTGCGTCGAGTTGCACCAGGCTCAGCATCGACGGGGTGATGTGCGTGCAGCCTGCCGGGATGCCATTGGCCGGCACCACGATTTCACGCCCGCTGCCCACCGCCGCCGCCAACGCCGCGAGGCTGGGCTGGCTGAACAGCACGCGTACATCGGCGCTCAGGCCGACGCGGCGCATGCGCTCGATCAGGCTGACGGCCAGCAACGAATGCCCACCCAGTTCAAAGAAATGATCATGCCGGCCGACGCGCTCGAGCTTGAGCACGTCCTGCCAGATCTGCGCCAGCAGGGTTTCCACCTCGCCCTGGGGGGCCTCGTAGGCACGGCTGAGCAGGGCCTGCGGGTCTGGCGCGGGCAAGGCCTTGCGGTCCAGCTTGCCGTTGTTGGTCAAGGGTAAATGGGCCAGCGGCATATAGGCCGAGGGCAACATGTAGTCGGGAAGCAGGCCTTGCAGGTGGGCGTGTACCTCATCGATGCCCAGCGCGGCGTCGGCCCAAGTGAAATAGGCCACCAGGCGCTTGTCCCCCGGCACGTCCTCACGGGCCAGCACGGCGACGTCGCGGATGCCCGCGCAGCTCGCCAGACGCGCCTCGATCTCGCCCAGCTCGATACGGAAACCACGGATTTTCACTTGGTCGTCGTTACGCCCAAGGCATTCGAGCAAGCCGTCCACCGACCAACGCCCAAGATCACCCGTGCGGTACATCAAGGCGTGGGGCTGTTCGGAAAACGGGTCGTGCACGAACTTTTCGGCGCTCAGGTCCGGGCGGTTCAAATAGCCCTTGGCCACGCCATCGCCGCCAATGCAGATTTCGCCAGTGATGCCCAGGGGCACCGGCTGCAACTGCGCGTCCAGCACATAGATCTGCGTATTGGAAATGGGCCGCCCCACCGGCACGCTCTCCACGTCATCGGCAAGTGCGCGCACTTCGTAGGTGGTGGCGTAGGTGGTGGTTTCGGTCGGGCCATAGCAATGCACCAGGCGCAGTGCCGGTGCCTGGGCCAGCAGGCTGCGGAAGGCGGCCGGGTCGGCGCGCTCGCCGCCGCACAGCAGAATGCGCAGGCCGGCCAGTGCCTCGGGGATCAGTTGCACATACTGGTTGAACAGCGCGGTGGTGACGAACAACACCGTGGCGCCCGCCAGCTCGGCGCCGAATGCCTGCGGGTCGAGCAAGGTGGCGTGGTCGATCACCAGCACCTGCCCACCGTTGAGCAGCGCGCCCCACACGTCCATGGTGCTCGCATCGAACGCCGGGTTCGACGCAAAGGCCACGCGGTCCTGGGCATTGAAATCGGCGTAGCCGTTATTGATCACCAGCCGGGTAATGCCGCGCTGGGGTACCAGTACGCCTTTGGGCGTGCCGGTGGAACCGGAGGTGTACATGATGTAGGCCACGCTGTCGGCGGACTGTTCCCGCTCGGGATTGTCGGCCGACAGCCCGTCGAGGTTCAGCCCGGCCAGGTCGTCCAGCACCAGGCGGGCGCCGCTGTCCTGCACCATGAAGGCCTGGCGTTCGGCCGGCGCATTGACGTCCAGCGGCACGTACACCGCCGCGCACTTGAGCACGGCCACTTGGCTGACCACCAGGTCGATGCCGCGCGGCAGCGCCAGGGCCACCGGCTCGCCAGGTTGCACGCCCTGGCCGATCAGGTAGTGGGCCAGGCGATTGGCGCGGCGATTGAGGTCGCGGTAACTCAGGGACAGCTTGCCCTGCACCACCGCCACCGCTTCAGGCCGTGCCAGCGCCTGGGCTTCGAACAGCTGTGCAACGCTCAGATGCGCAGGGTAATCGCGGCGACTGGCGTTGAACTCCACCAGCAATTGGCGGCGCTCAGCCGGCGGTATGATCGACAGCGTTTGCAGCGCGGTGGTCGGCGCCTGTTGCAGGGCCGTCACCAGGTGGCGCAGCGCGGTCAGCATGTAGTCCGCCACACGCTGCACGTCCAGCGTGGCGATGCCTTGCACGGTGAGGGCGAAGCCTGCGCCCAGGTCATCGACGTTGAGCACCAGCGGGTAGTTGCTGCGCTCTTCGGAGCTGAGTACCTGGATGCCGGACGCGGCGAACGGGCTGTCACCCGGTGCTTCATCCGGTGCGCTGTGGCGATAGTTGAGCAAGGTACTGAACAACGGCAACGACGCCGGCACACCACTGCAGCGCTGGGCCAGGGACAACGAGGCATGTTCGTGACCGAGCAATTGCGCCAGGCGTGCGTGGGTGGCGCGCACACCGGCCTGCACGCCCGTGGCGCCGAGGCTGACCCGCAGCGGCAAGGTGTTGATGAACATCCCCAGCGCCCGATCGGCGCCCTCGCCGCCCTGCATACGACCCAGCAACACGGTGCCGAACACCACGTCGCGCTGGCCGGACACCTGGCTCAGCACCTGCGCCCAGGCCAGGTGCACCAGGCTCGCGGCACTCACGCCCAATTGCCGCGCCTGTTCGCGCAGGGCCAGGCTCAGCCCCGCCTCCAGCGGCAGATGGGCTTCGACGATGCCGCTGCCGTCGCCATTCACATCCTGCAAGCCGAAGGCCAGGGTTGGCTCGTCGATATCGCCGAGCATCTCGCTGAAGAAAGCTTCGTGCTGCGCCTGACTCACACCCAGGCGCGCCTGGGCCACGTAGTTGCGGTACTGCACCGCGTCGGGCAACTGCGCGCTGCGGCCGCACAGGCTGGCACTCATCTCTTGCACCAGCACGTGCAGGGCGGTGTGGTCGAGCAGGATATGGTGCAGCAGCAGGATGCCGACCAGGCGCCCCGGCTCCTCGCTGTACGCCAGGCGCATCAGCGACGCGCGTGACAGGTCCAGGCGATAGTGACGAGGGTCGAAGCGCTGTTGCAGAGACGCCAGGGCATCGTCGCCCGTGGCCTCGACCCGCTCGACCGCCAGCGGTGCCTGGCGCAGCACCACCTGCACCGGTTCATCCAGGCCTTCCCAGAGGATCGCGGTGCGCAGGATGTCGTTGCGCTCGATCACGCTGTGCAGCGCCTGGACAAACCCGTCCACCGCCGTCTGGTCAGCGAAACTGAACTGCACCTGCAACACGTAGGGGTCGCCCTCTGCGGTTGCCAGGTGATGGTAGAGAATCCCGGCCTGCAACGGCGCCAGGCCATATATGTCCTGCACATTGGCGATGCCGCCGGGTATCGCCTGGATGATGTGGTCGATGGCGGCCTGGTCGAGGTCGACCAGGGGCAGCATGTCCGGGGTGATGGCCGCGCTGTGTTCTTCAATGAGATTGGCCGGCACCTGCACTTCGTGGTGCCCGCCGACCGCCGCCGCCAGTGCCGCCAAGGTCGGCTGGCCGAACAGCACGCGCACATCGGCGCTCAAGTCTACCTGGCGCATGCGCTCGATCAGCTTGACCGCCAACAGCGAGTGGCCGCCGAGCTCGAAGAAATTATCCTCGCGCCCCACGCGGTCGACCTTGAGCAAGTCCTGCCAGAGCGTGGCGATGGTGGTTTCCACCACGCCCTGGGGCGGTGCATAACCGCGCCGGGCCAACGCGTCGGTATCAGGTGCGGGCAAGGCCTTGCGGTCGAGTTTGCCGTTGGTGGTCAGCGGGAACCGCTCCAGCAGCACAAAGGCAGCGGGCACCATGTAATCGGCCAGGCTCAGCAGCAAATGGTCGCGCAAGGCGGCCGCAGTGGGCGCACCGTCGGCAATTACGTAGGCCACCAGACGTTTGTCGCCGGGGGTGTCTTCCCGGGCAATCACCACGGCGTCGCGCACGCCGTCGGCGGTGGCCAGGTGGGCCTGGATTTCACCGAGTTCGATACGGAAACCGCGGACCTTCACCTGGTCGTCGTTGCGCCCCAGGTACTCGACGCTGCCGTCGGCCGACAAGCGGCCAAGGTCGCCGGTCTTGTACATGCGCAGGCCGGTGGCCGGGTCGTGCAGGAAGCGTTCGGCGTTGAGCGCGTCACGGTTCAGATAACCGCGCGCCACCCCGGCGCCGCCCACATACAGCTCACCGACCACACCGAACGGCAGCGGCTCGCGCTGTGCGTCAAGGATGTACAACTGCAAGTCCGGAATGCGCACGCCAATCGGGCTTACGCCGACCAACTGCGCATCGGCCGCTTCCAGCGCGCGGTAGGTCACGTGCACGGTGGTTTCGGTGATGCCGTACATGTTCACCAGTTGCGTACCGGCATTCACCGCCCGTGCATACCAGGGCTTGAGCATGCCCGGTTCCAGCGCCTCGCCGCCGAAAATCACCTGGCGCAACGAATGCGCCTGGTCGCTGTTGCCCTGGGCCGCGATCAACTGGCGGAACGCACTCGGCGTCTGGTTGAGGATGCTGACCGAGGCTTCGCAGAGCAGCGCGTAGCACTCATCCGGTGAACGGCTGACCAGTTGCGGCACGATCAGCAACTGGCCGCCGTGCATCAGCGCACCCCAGATTTCCCACACGGAAAAGTCGAACGCGAAGGAATGGAACAGCGCCCACACGTCGTGCTGGTTGAAGCCGAACCAGTGCTGGGTGGCGCTGAACAGGCGCGCCACCTGGCGGTGTTCGATCATCACGCCCTTGGGCTGGCCGGTGGAACCGGAGGTGTAGATGACATAGGCCAGGTTGGCCGGGCTCAGGTGCAGGCACGGATTGACCGTGGCCTGTTGGTGCAGGGCGTCGAGGTCGATCTGCGCCAGGTTGCCCACCAAGTGCCGGGTGTCGGCTTGCACCAGCACCGCCACCGGCGCGCTGTCGCCCAGGGTGTAGGCGATGCGTTCCTGCGGGTACGCCGGGTCGATCGGCACATAACCGGCACCGGCCTTGAGGATGCCGAGCAGGCCGATGATCATCTGCGGGCCGCGCTCCACGCAGATCGCCACGCGCGCGTCGGGGCGCACGCCCTGGGCCAGCAGCGCATGGGCGACCTGGTTGGCGCGTTCGTTGAGTTCACGGTAGGTCAGGCAGCGTTGTTCGAAACGCACGGCAATCGCGTCGGGGCGGGTGGCGGCGTGGGCTTCGACTTGCTGGTGGATCAGGACGGTGTCGGCGTAGTGCGCGGGGCTTTGGTTTACGGAGCTTTGGTTTACTGAGCTTTGGTTGAGGCGGTGCAGCAGGGTATGGCGTTCGGAGTCAGGCAGGATGTTCAGGCCGCTGAGCGGCATATCCGGTCGCTGTTCAAGCGCATCGGCCAGACTTTCCAGCGCCGTGTGCAGGTAGCCGGCCACGCGTTGCGCGCTGATGGACGCATCGACCATCACCGTCAGCGCAAAGTCTTCACCCAGGTCATCGACGTTGACCGTCAGCGGGTAGTTGGTGCGCTCTTCGGCGCCGAGCACCTGGATGCCTTCGGCCACGTCGATCACCGCGTGCATGTCGCTGGCGGCGCTGTGACGGTAATTGAGCATCGCACTGAACAGCGGTGCAGGCGCCGCTACGCCGCTGCAACGCTGGGCCAGCGCCAGGGAGGCGTGCTCGTGCTCAAGCAAGGTGGTGAGGCGCTCGTGGGTGGCTTTGATCGCGGCGCGCACGCCTTGCTCGCCGACATCCACGCGCAGCGGCAAGGTATTGATGAACATGCCCAACGCGCGCTCACCGCCCTCGCCCGCGCCCATGCGGCCGAGCATCACGGTGCCGAACACCACCGACTCCCGGCCGGAGACCACCCCCAGCACCCGGGCCAGCGCCAGGTGCATCAGGCTTGCCACACCCACGCCCAACGGACGTGCCAGGCTGCGCAGGCGCAGGCTGAGGGCATGCTCAACCGGCAGGCGCGCTTCGTCGATGCCAAGGCCATCGCCCTGCACGTCCCGCAGGCCGAAGGGCAACGTCGGCTCATCGATGTCGGCGAGCATGTCGCGGAAGAAGGCTTCGTGGGCCTGCTCGCTCACACCCTGGCGCACCTGGGCGATATAGCTGCGAAACGCTACCGGCGGCGCGGCCTGCGCCTGATTGCCGGCGAGGTACAACTGGATTTCCTCGCGCACCCCATCGAGGGCGGTGTGATCGAGGATGGTGTGATGAAACAGCAGCATCGCCACCACGCGTTCGTTGGCCGGGTCGTCGGCGAACACCAGGCGCAGCAACGGCGCCTGGCCCAGGTCCATGCGATAGGTGCGCGCATCGTAGCGTGCGAGCAGTTGCGCCAGGCGGTCGGCACCGTCCAGATGCGCCTCTTCACAGGCCAGGGTTGCCTTGCGCCACACCACCTGCAACGGCTCGTCGAGGCGCTCCCAGGCCATCGACGTGCGCAGGATATCGTGGCGATCAATCACCCATTGCAACGCCTCGGCGAAGCCGTGCAGACGTGCGCGGCTGTCGAACACGAACTGCGCGTGCAGCACGTAGGGGTCGCCCTGCTGTGCGCGAAGATGGTGGTAGAGCATGCCTTCCTGAAGCGGCGCCAGGGGGTAGATATCCTGCACATTCGCCGCCCCGCCGGGGATCGCCGCGACGATGCGGTCGATGGCCGGCTGGTCGAGCGTGACCAGGGGCAGCATGTCCGGGGTGATGCCATAAGCCGGGCTCGACCAGTCGCCGCCATGCGCCGCGACCCACTCAAGCAGTTGGGGTTTATGCGCGATCAGTTGGTCCCACAGCGCGTCATCCAGCGCGTCGTCATCGCCCAGGACGATCAGGTCGCCCTCTTCCGTCTGCAGACGGATCGCATGGGTGGAAATCGCTGCCAGTAATTCGCTGAACTGCATGGGGAAACCCGCCTGATAAGTCACGGTTGAAAAGAATGTCCGTATTCCGTTGTGCCGCTTGAATCGGCTGCTCTGCGCCCTGAAAAAACAACGGGCGCAGCCGGGGGCCTGGAGAGGCTTCCGGTAGGCTTGGAAAATTAAGGGATTTGCGGGGCGGGGGGTGACATGGGAAGCGGGGACAAGGGAAATGGGGAATGGTTCCGGACGGAGGCGCGTCGAGAGCAAATAATACACTTGTGAGGACGTGGCTTGCTCTCGTCAGGGTCTTAAGGTCGATGATGTTCTTATGCTTGGGATGGGTTATGTACACCCTTCTCAAGGATATCCGTGCCGACGGCAACCAAATAGGCACCATAAGAGGGTTCTATTTCAACGATCACGATGGAACCTTCCTCATACTCCTTGATTGTTTTATCAGAAAAGCATGACAGTTTGGTATTTTGTTGCAACTGGGTATCACTTATTTCATAAGCGTATTTTAGCAATGATTTTACCGCACTCAAACTTTCAGTAGAGTGTTCCGAATGAATAGCTTGAGCAACGTTTATTATATTGCCTTCTTTAATATCTGTGACGCGCATTTTATTGTAATCCTACCACCTGTATCTTGGTCGTATTGCCTTGCGTTGATATTTCGGTAGTCAGCGCATCATCCGCCACGGCTATCGATACCAATGTTTTGTCGTGAAACGTGCTGGACAGCATAAATATATTCACCGTCACTTACTTTATTTTTTAATCTAGCCAAACGTCATTGCTTGGCCCATGAAATCGGTACCCAAATGGTAGACCAAGGTATTTGACCAAGCCTGAACCATTGACCGCGACATGTTGGAGATGTACTGACTGCAGGTTTTCCGTATTTCCATAATAGCGATCTGTCGTGATCCACCAGGCTGACATATGTTCAGGAGATAGATAGCGGCCCCCCGCAGCCGGATCCCCTTCATAACTCCGTGTAAAATGAGGATACTTTTTTCAAAGGACGGCGCAACATAGTCTACGCCGTTTTTGGCGCATATCATGTATTGCTCTTTTTCTGCGCCATTTATGAAGTTAATACACAACTAACTTGTGACTACTTTAAAACCATCCATAATCTCAGCGTCTGACGCATGCAACATCCAATCAGTGCTATCGATTGCACGAATAAAAATTACACAATCCTGAAACTCATCATTCAACAATCTTTCCACATCCACTTCTTCAATACATGAGACCGCCACGATTAAACAGTCGACTATATAGTCAATACACTGGGAAAATCTCAATATATCCTCCCAGCCTTGAACAAGTCCTTTGGGCAGGTAACGAATACGATTCTGAAATCCGTCAATCGACTCATCATTTGGCAAATTTGCAACGCCATCAAATTCGATAATTAGCCATATCCAATCATTGGCGGGTACTTTTCTTAATAAGTCTTGTAGCTCGATACGGCTACCATTTTGTCGATACATCGGCACTTCAAACATATTCACACTCCATTCAGTTCTGTAATGGCCGAGCGGGACCGTGCTTTGGCGTCCCACCCGTAGGATTTGGCAAGTACGGATGTTCATGAGGGTTGGTATGGTTATCGGGCCTTCCGTGATCTGTAAAGTCTATATCTTTGACCGGACCTCCACTGGCGGTCCACTCCCTGCCTTGATCATACTTCCCGCGCCGACCTTCTTTCTGACCAAGTTGAGTATGCGCACCCTCAGCTTCTGGGTCTCGAATTGGATTGCCGTTTTGATCTCTCGGTAATTTGCGATCAGGAAAAGCGCTTTTCTTCCGCTCGTCTTTGGCGCTCTCATTATAGTAGGTTGTAGTACGAGGTACGTCCGACATCTGTGTGGTCGAGGCTCCTAGGGATCCGAAATCTCCTCCACCCATCAACTGGCCCCCTCCATCCCCTTTCATTGCGGTGCTCACGGTTGCGGCGGCTGCCAGTGCAGTAAGCGCATAGAAAGCAGGGACGATAAGAAAGGCGAAACGCCCATCCGGATCTACGTATTTGTAGGGATTGTTATTCGCATAGGTGTAGCGATTGAAACTGTGCAGATTGGACGCCTGAAAGTCGACCGGATCGACCCCCATAAAGCGCCCCAGCACCGGGTCGTAATAGCGTGCCCCCATATACGACAAACCCGTTGCGTCATCGAACGGTTTGCCGTGAAATCCGATCTTATTACTACTGCTTGGCGCTGATTGGTTCAGCCTCTCCCCGTAAGGCTTATAGTTTTCCTTCCACAGCAGGTTGCCCGTTGCGTCGGTAGCGGCCATCGGGCTGCCGGAAATATCGTTGTGAAAATAAGTGACAGTATCGGCCATTGCGGCGTTGTTAAGCATCAGCGCCAGTAACAGCACGCCGATTCGTTTGCCCAACTTCTTTATCGTATCCATTGAGGTAATTCCTTTACCTGTGTTCATGGGCTTACCTGCTGTGCTACACGTTTATCGCCCAAGTAGAAGTATTCGGTGAGTGTGCCCCCGTCCAGTTCGATCAATTGTTTGCCATTTGAGTCGTATATCTCGTACACCTTGCCACTGGCCTTGACCACAGCACTACGATGGTTGAGGCCGTCATAGCTGTATTCCACTTTGGCCGCCGGGCTGGCGCAGTTGATACAGACCAGATTGGGCACATCGTTATAGGTGTAGGTGCTGTCTTGACTGCTGCTGACGTTGCCGTAAGCATCGTAACCGTAACTGTCAGTTCTAAAACCGCTCACACTACTCAGCCGATTATTGGCGTCGTAGGCATAGGTCAGGCTGGCTTGGCCCAAGGTCTGGTTGATCAGGTTGCCGCCGCCATCATAGGCAATGCTGCCTTGACCCCAGAGACCGGCGACACCGGTCAAACGGTTAATCCCGTCGTAGTCCAACGTTCGGTTAAAACTCGCGTCGACATCGTCACTGACAGTTTTGAGATTACCGGTGCCGTCATAGGTATAGTTGCTGCTGAGGTGAGTCGCTGTGAAAGGCGTTTCCGTGATGAAGCTGGCTGGCCAGAGACGGCTGTTTTGTCCGTAGCGGGAGACGATACCGTTGTTATACGTAATGCTTTGGATCAGGCCAGACGGCCAGTATTGAACAGCACTGATATAACCAGAAATACTGGTAGGGCGGCCCAAGGCATCCGGGACATAGTTCACCATACGTGACGACTCTGGATAAGTGATGCTGCTCAGGTTGTCGTTACCGTTATAGGCAAAGCGTGTAGTGAACACTCGGCCATCCAGTGCCAAGCTGTCCTGAACCAGGTTGTCCGCCGCATCATAGGTAAAGCTACGATTGCCACCAGCGCTGTTACTACTGAGCAACTTGCTGTTTTTGTTGTAGGTATTGGTGATGGCCGGAGTGGCATCGGGGTAGACCGTGGAGGTCAGTCGATTGAGTTCGTCATAAGTGTATCGGGTGGTGCCCGATGCACCCACCTGCTTGCTCGTCAGATTGCCTGCGATGTCACGCCCATAGGTGGTTACGCCGGTTTCCGGATTGGACACGCTGATGAGGTAGTTGTGTGCGTCATAGCCATACGTGCGTGTAAGCCCCGCCTGGGTGACCGAGGTCATCAAGTCATTGGCGCCGCGTTCGATGGTTACGTTGACCGAATTTTCCGGTGTGGTGATGGCCATCAGCAGTTGCTGATCGGGGTCACCATATGATCGATACGTATAGGTGGTGAGGTTGCCGCGCTCATCAGTCACGGAAGCAGTAGCCGGGCCATAACTGTAAGTCTGGAACGTTCCATCAGCATTGGTCTGGCGGGTCAGACGATTGAGCGCGTCATAAAGATAGCTAGTTCCGACCGTCTCCCCCGGGTTGGACTCGAAGGTCTTACGCCCCAGGCCATCGTAGCTGAAGGTGCGGGTAATGCCGGCCAACGTAATGCCGGTAGTCCGGCCAAAGTTATCGTACTGCGTGGTCTCAACCAACGGACCGCGGGTTGAGGTTTTGCTGATGGGCGTATAGGCAATGCTCCTGGGGTTGCCAACAGGTGGAATGACCGAGGTAAGCCGGTTGATGCCATCATAGGTATAGAGAGTGGTTTTACCTTCACCATTGGTGTGTGCGCTGATGTTGCCAGCATCGTCGACCACGCGAGTGATGGTGATGTTTTCCGGAAGGGTCTCGGTTTGAGCAATGCCACGCTTGTAATTGCTGTAAGTGTAGACGCGGCCACCGGGCAGGGTTTGGCTGGCGATATTGCCTTGGGTATCGTAAGTGAAACTGACGATGACACCCTCGCGGGTTTCCGTCAGAACGTTACCATTAGCGTCGAAGGTGCGGGTGAGCGATTTACCTGGAGAGGTTTCGCTGGCGATCTTGCCCAGAATCCATCTCGCAGGATCGTTGAAGTAAGTATAGGTGGTGGTACGCGAGCCGCCATTGGGGCCGGTTTCTACTCTAGTGCCGGGATTACCATACACATCATAGTTCGAGTACGACGTTACATAAGACGCGCCGTCGATTATTGTTGTCTTCTGTGCTAAATCGGCGGACCAGACATTGTCGTCGTACACTATTCCGAGCCCAACGACTGAAGTTTTTAGTGGAACCAATACTCTTGGAATATAACCAAAATCTTGAGATTTACCCAGAGGGAAATCAACCTTGAATAACTGCCCAATTGTCCAGCCGACGTTTTGGCTCTGGTAATTTACCCCTTGATTGACTACAACGTAGCTATGACTCATAAAACTGTAGGTTGTTGTACCTTCAGGGCCAGCAACCGTAGTAGTATCATATTTCCCAATACTTCCTAAGGCGTATCCGTATTTCCATTCTGCTCCGCTCGATTGGGTTTTGCCATTAATGCGCTCGCGATAAACCTTGGCTGAGTAGGTCTGTCCAGGGGCATACATGGTGATTCGATCGGTTACCCAACTATATGAGTAACGTGTGATTCCTCCTCGGGGATTGGTCACTGCAGTAAGCTTTCTGCTTATGATGGTCGACTGATTAAGAGGAGAATAGGTATCTACCCTGCTCTTAATGGTTAAAAAGGGGCCTGGAGCATATGAAAAACTCCAAGACTCGCCACTTGGCAGTAATACTCTGTTCAAGACAGTTGAATTATTTGCATCTTGATTTAGATATTCGTAGCTCCAGATACGCGATCCGTCAGTGATCGACAAGAGTTTTTGCGTTACCGGATCGTATTGAAAGTTTATTCTACGACCATCACTTGCGACCACGGAATTTATTTTCACGTCACCGCGATCGAAGTCATATAGCGTTGATGATCCAATTCCGGGGAACCTTTTCCCTGGCACCGCGTAAGGCGTCGTCGCTGCAGGGCGATATTCGTAGGTTAGCGTATTCCCATTAACATCTTGTGCAGATTTTGCTACAAGGTAACCTTCAGCTCGATTCGGCGCCTGATAGATAGATTGGTTACTGACTAACAACACGTCGGTGTCGGCAATTATAAAATTCCCATAATAACGATCCCGATCAACGTTTCCAAAATTGTAAATTGTGCCATCTGGAGAGGTTGTTTTTATAGTTCCGCCTATACAGTCCAGTTTCCAACCGCCTTTCGAATAAGCTTTTTTCTCGCCAGCAGCATAAAGTAATTCTTGCTGACCATTTGGAAGTTCCAGAACCGGATTTTCTGAACCACCGTTCCAACTTGTCACGTCGCTGCCACGACATATACGTAAAAGCAAAGAGTCAGACGTAGATGTTTCCGCCGGATCTTCCGGGGTCTGCTGTCGAGTAATTTCGTTGTATCTGAACCTAATCCTAGGTGCGACCCCAAGACTCCAGCCAGGACCAAGCGCGGTCCATTTGTAAGACATGTTATAGGTGGAAAGCAGGCCAGCTGATGAGGACTGCATATCGTATGTTCTCCACACCTCGATATTCAATCCGCCATTACCAGGCAGAGCAAGATCTTTTTGTTGAATAGTGAGATTGCCGCTTCTGAAATCCACCTCACCCTCTTGGCCTTCAAACTCTCTATCATTTACCGGGGGTCGCTGATCTGTAGTTGCCGTGTTGAAAACAGCTGCACTTGATGCGATAGGGGAAAAACACAAAAAGATTAAATAACCGAGTATTACGGATGTCGCTGATTTAAATTTCCCGCCCACATCAGGTATAGCGTACAAAAACGTGAGCAGGCAAGATGATTTTTTCGACGAGCTTTTTTCTTTCATTATACACAATTCCATTTGTTATAAATTTTTCCGCCAGACTTGATCGCGCCCAGCTAATAGTTAAGGCGACTCGGTAATAAGTAATTTAGCCCGCTTATTGCGCTTATAACCTTCAACACCTTCGCTTACCTCCAATACGAAGAGAGTAAGTGAAATTTAAATTTAAAAAACTGAAGAACTGTTTCGTGGCACTACTAGAGCAGGATCTTCTGAGTTATTTCCGCACTCTTAAAACAACGCAGATCAGCACGTAAAATTACAGGAGGCCCAACTTTGAACAGAGTTTTACTTAGGGTAAAGTCGGACGATTCCGAGGTCTTCGTCGTATAAATCTGATGGATCGCTGACTGCCCCAGTCAGTAATCATCTCCCTTATCTGCATCGCCTGCCCGACATGTATTGTTAAAGGCCAGCAATCCATATCCCTTTAATTTGCAGGACGTTTCCTAGACAATCCTTCGGCCTTGCGCCTGCTCAATCCACTGGCTAGCCTTCGCTTCGTCGCTGCATATCAGCGATCGGGTGTGAGATCCCGTGTATGAGCAGGCGCCATGCGCTACAACCGTTTATGGCGGCTATGTGCGGGCAGACTTCGGTCTGGCCGGGTCCTGTTTTCCGGTATCTCACCCCGCACATAGCTGCCACCTTTTGACGTGTGAGATCGGCAAAAGAATGGCTCCCAATCCAAGCAGGAGCTTCACGCATGAGCAAAATTGTTCCCGATCCACCCTATCCCGTTTTTGTTGCCCACGAAGACCTGAGTTTCGAAGACGCCATCGCCAACATTTCCTCGCTGCTACGCTGCGCCGCCACCACGGCCACCGAAACCGCCGAAGGCCTCAAAGGCGCCCGACGCGACATGGCCTGTTCGACCGCGCACTTGATCGACATGGCCCGCACCCTCGCCGACCGCGCACTGGATTGCCTGCAACCCGGCCCCGCCAGCACCCCATAACCCATGTGGGAGGGGGCTTGCCCCCGATGCGGTGGGCCAGCCAATTGATCGTTCCCACGCCCCGCGTGGGAATGCCGCCTAGGACGCTCCGCGTCCCGCCGACAACTCAATGCGTACAGGTGACGCGGAGCGTCACGGGATGCATTCCCACGCGGAGCGTGGGAACGATCAAAAGCCCCCTCCCACAGTTGGCCTGTGTCGCCTGTCTGAATGCATCGATGACTGCTCGGAAAGTGGTACAACAGGGGTTTGCGCCAATCCTTATCGGAGGCCTGCACGCATGACGTCCAAACTCGAACAACTCAAGCAATTCACCACCGTGGTCTGCGACACCGGCGACCTGGAAGCCATCAGCCGCCTGCGCCCGGTGGACGCCACCACCAACCCTTCTCTGCTGCTCAAGGCCTCGGCCATCGCGCATTACGGCGATATCCTGCGTAGCGCGCTCGACCTGTCCAAAGGCGATCTGGGCCTGGCCTGCGATCAGTTTTCCGTGGCGGTGGGCTGCGGCATTCTCAAGGTGATTCCGGGACGCATCTCCACTGAGGTCGATGCACGACTGTCCTTCGATGAAGACGCGCTGTGGGCCAAAGCCAATCAGTTGATCGCCCTCTATGACCAGGCCGGGGTCGGTCGCGACCGCGTGCTGATCAAGCTGGCATCCACCTGGGAAGGGATCCGCACCGCCGAACGCCTGGAAAAAGTCGGCATCCAGACCAACCTGACCCTGCTGTTCTCGTTCGCCCAGGCCCAGGCCTGCGCCGATGCCGGTGTGTTTCTGATTTCACCGTTCGTGGGCCGCATCTACGACTGGTATCGCAAGCACACCGGCCTGGACTACACCGGCGCGGACGACCCGGGCGTGCAGTCGGTGACACGGATCTACAACTACTACAAGGCCAACGGCATTAAGACGGTGGTCATGGGCGCCAGCTTCCGCACCCTCAGCCAGATCGAACAGCTGGCGGGCTGTGATCGCTTGACCATCAGCCCCGAGTTGCTGCAAAAACTCGATGAAGACCAGGGCACCCTCGATCGTAAACTGGTGCCCGGTGCCGCCGGCGAAGCGCGCCAGTCCATCAACGAGGCGCAGTTTCGCTGGGCCTCCAACGAAGATGCGATGGCCACCGAAAAACTCGCCGAAGGCATCCGCCAGTTTGCGCGTGACCAGGAAAAACTCGAAAAGGTACTGGCTGCGCTGTGATGCCCCCTATCGCCACCGTTACCGATACAACTTCGGCGTTGCACGGGCCTGTGGCGAGGGAGCTTGCCTTGCACTGTAGGAGCGAGCTTGCTCGCGAAAAACGTCAACGATAACACGTGCATCCTGGATGAACGCGGTGTCTGTGAGTTCTTCGCGAGCAAGCTCGCTCCTACAGTGGAGAGCAACCCACTCGCCACCGTATAAGGCATCAAGCCGGCTTTTGCTCGCCCAATGTGCGAGCTGCCAACGCCCCCAAAACCCCGCCAACAATCGGCGCCAGCCAGAACACCCAGAGCTGCGAAAGGTACTCACCTGCGGCAAATAATGCTGGCCCGGTGCTGCGTGCCGGGTTGACCGACGTATTGGTCACCGGGATCAGCACCAAGTGAATCAAGGTCAGCGCCAGGCCAACGGCAATTGGCGCAAAGCCCGGAGCAGCCCCCGGTGCAGTCACACGCATAATGATGAATACGAAGAAGAACGTGGCGATCAGTTCAGCCAACAGTGCGGCCTTCAGGTCAAAGAGGCCTGGGCTCAGGGGGCCGTAACCGTTGGCGGCAAAACCACCCACAGTGAAACCAGGCTGCCCGTTGGCAATCAGGTACAGCGCCGCCGCGGCAGCAATCGCCCCAGCAACCTGCGCCGAGATGTACGGCAGCACATCACCGGCAGCGATCCGCCGCCCTGCCCATAGGCCAATAGTCACCGCCGGGTTGAAGTGCCCACCGGAGACACCCCCGACCGCGTAGGCCATGGTCAGTACAGTGAGACCAAACGCCAGCGCAACACCCACGAAACCAATGCCCAACCCAGGAAAGGCCGCCGCCAGAATGGCGCTGCCACAGCCGCCGAACGTCAGCCAGAAAGTACCGATAAACTCGGCGATCAAACGCTTTTGCACAATCGACTCCATTGCTGTTCATGCCGTCACCACGGGAGGTGGGCGGTCCCGCGAGACGGTAGCAATGGGCATTGATGGCTCCTGTAGGAATTGTCCGGTTTTAGTCAGGCGCCGGATCAGCGATGTCCGGTGTCTGGGCAAACTATCCAAATCTGTAGCACCGGTGGATACGCTGTTGGTTTTGTGTGGGAGGGGCTTGCCCGACTAGGGAGAGTCAGCAAGTGCATCAGTGACTGACACACCGCCATCGGGGGCAAGCCCCCTCCCACATTTGGATCGGGGTCGACACAAAATACCGGTCGGCTCTAAGGCCGCCGCGCTTTTGCTTTTGATCTGGGCGCCCCGTTAAACCACGCTGGCACAGCGAGCCCAGGCGAGGTGCCGAGTGGTGGGGCAAGAGCGTTTTGCTTACTTTTGCGCTTTTCAAAAGTGAGCCGCTGTAAAAGCGGAACCCTAAGCAGCCATCACCGCAGAAACGGATATGTACTCGGTCCAATCCAACATCCTGGTCGGCCCAGAGGCCGCCATCGGGGGCAAGCCCCCCTCCCACAAGGGATCTTCGCCAACTGTGAGCTGGTCTAATAGTCCCGGACACCTCAATAGGTGAAACTACACCTATTGAGGAGTATTCCATGACCAAGAAGTACAGAAAATTCGACGCCGCTTTCAAGCTAAGAGTCTGCAAGATGATTGTTGACCAAGGCCTGAGCGTGAACTCCGTTTGTACCGATTTAGACTTGAGTGACACTGCCGTGCGCCGCTGGGTCCAGCAGTACCAAGCCGAGCAGTTAGGTGGTACAGGGATTGGTAAACCGTTAACCAGCGAGCAACAGCGTATTCGTCAGCTTGAGCAGCAGATCCGCGAGCTGAAGACTGACAACGATATATTAAAAAAAGCTACGGCCTTCTTTGCCCGCGAATTGAAGTGATCCACCAATTGGTTCACCAAATGCAATGCAAGGCCTACCCGGTAATACGTATCTGCCGGGTTTTGCGGATCAGCCGTTCGGGGTTCTATGAAGCTCGTCAGCGGTCTTTTAAGCCAAAAGCTGTCTGTCCGGTTGCAGCTCAGGTCAAAGCTACGTTCATGACCAATGAGCACTGTTATGGCAGTCGTCGGGTGATGAAAGCACTGCGTAGCGATGGCGTATCCATTGGGCGGCACAAGGTCCGTCGGCTGATGAAACAACAGGATTTACGCCCGATCTGGAAGCGCAAGTTCGTTCATACCACCAACAGTAATCATAATTTCCCGGTAGCTGAGAACCTGCTCAACCGCCAGTTTAACCCCGAGCAGATCAACCAATCATGGGTTGCTGACATCACTTATATTCGCACTCGAAGCGGCTGGCTGTACTTGGCGGCTGTCATGGATTTGTATTCACGCAAGATCGTAGGCTGGTCCATGGCTCCGCATATGCGCGCAGAGTTGGTGTGCAGTGCTATGCAACTAGCCATCACACAGAGGCAGCCTAAACCGGGTCTGATCGCGCACTCAGATCGGGGCAGCCAGTATGCAGGCGCTACTTACCAAGCCATGCTGACACGACATGGCTTGCGCTGCAGCATGAGCCGCAAGGGCAACTGCTGGGACAACGCAGTCATGGAACGTTTCTTCTTGAACCTGAAGATGGAGCGTGTTTGGAGGAAGGACTATGCCAATCATGATGAAGCAATCAGGGACGTCACGGATTACATTGTGCGGTTCTACAATGAACGACGAATGCATTCATCGTTAGACTATTTGCCGCCCAATCAGTACGAGCGGCAAACAGCCTGAAAACACCGATTGAGGTGTCCGGAAAAAGTTGACCACCTCA
>NZ_CVTU01000068.1:0-148509 GCF_900004965.1 Pseudomonas sp. 44 R 15 | reverse complement strand
GCCCAGTGCGGCTAACCCGGCGTCCTGCCGGGTTACCCACGGATTCAAGCCTGCGTTCGGCCAGCGTGGTTTAACGGGGCGCCTAAGATCAAGAGCAGATCAAGATCAAGAGCGGCTCGCTTCGCATCGTGGTTACGTTTGGGGGCTGCAGGGTTGTGTAGTACCTATGCCCACATGGGGCGTTTTAAACCTTCAAGGTGCGCGTCATCCGTAACGCCAGCACGCTGCCGGCGACGATGACCGCCGCCAGCAGGTACAGCGCCATGTCCGTGGACCCTGTTGCATCTTTGACGAAGCCGACGATGTAGGGGCTCAAAAACCCGGCCATCTGGCCCATGGAGTTGATCAGCGCCAGCCCGCCGGCTGCGGCGCCCGCGCTGAGCATGGCGGTGGGCACCGGCCAGAACATCGGCAGGCCGGTGAGGGCGCCCATGGTGGCGATGGTCAGGCCGAGGATGGCGATCGCCGGGGTGGTGGCGAAGTTCACCGCGATGACCAGGCCAATCGCGCCCATCAGCATCGGTACCACCAGGTGCCAACGACGCTCTTTGCGCAGGTCGGCCGAGCGGCCCACCACCAACATGAATACGGCCGCCAGCAGGTACGGGATCGCACTGAGCCAGCCAATCACCAGGTTATCGCTGAACCCCAGGCTCTTGATGATCGATGGCAGCCAGAAGTTGATCGCATAGACGCCGCTCTGGATGCAGAAGTAGATCAGGCCGAACGCCCAGATCGCCGGGTTCTTGAAGACCTCGGCCAGGGAGTCGGTGGTGGTTTTCGGCTTGTTCGCCAGGTCGATGGCCTGGTCGGCTTCCAGCAGCGCGCGTTCGTGGGGCTTGAGCCACTTGGCGTTGGCGAAGCTGTCGCTGAGCAGGAAGTAGGCGAGGGCGCCGAGGATCACGGTGGGGATGCCTTGCAACAGGAACATCCACTGCCACCCGGCAAGGCCACCCTGGCCGGCCGCGAAGTGATTGAGAATCCAGCCGGAGAACGGGCTGCCGAGCAGGCCGGAAACCGGAATCGCCGACATGAACAGCGCCATGATCCGGCCACGGCGAAAGGTTGGAAACCACTGCGAGAGATACAGCACCACGCCGGGAAAGAAGCCCGCTTCGGCGGCACCGGTAAACAGGCGCAAGGTATAGAAATGCGTCGGCGTGGTCACGAACAGCAGGCATGTGGACAGGGTGCCCCACACGATCATCATCAGCGCGATCCAGCGCCTTGGCCCGAACCGGGTCAGCGCCAGGTTGCTCGGCACGCCACACAGCACGTAGCCGATAAAGAAAATCCCGGCACCCAGGCCGTACACGGTTTCACTGAATTTCAACGCGTCGAGCATCTGCAACTTGGCAAAGCCAACGTTGACCCGGTCAAGGTAGTTGAACAGGTAGCAGATAAAAATGAAGGGAATCAGGCGCAGGGTTACGCGCTTGTAGATGGCGTTTTTATCGTCATCGGTGGCCAGTGCTGCAGCGGCGCTCTGTGACATGGCGAGTCTCTCTTTATTATGATTTTTGGCGATGCGAGGGTAACGTTGATCGCTTGAACAGTCTCGGTGAGGCGATGGGCAACTGTCTTTGTGCTCGCGCACAGTCAAGCCCGCTTTGCGCTGTGCCGCTGACCAACCCGCTTCGAGGAAAATAGCCCCCATGTTCGAGCTGGATCATGAACTGGCCCAGGATATCGTCGATCGCACCATGGCGATCCTGCCCTACAACGTCAACGTGATGGACAACCAGGGCCTGATTCTCGGCAGCGGCGAGCCGGAGCGCATCAACACCCGTCACGAAGGCGCGCAACTGGTGCTGGCCAACGGGCGCGTGGTGGAAATCGACGGGCAGACCGCCAAACACCTCAAGGGCGTGTTGCCGGGCATCAACCTGCCGCTGATGCATGACCAGCGCCTGATCGGCGTACTGGGTATCACCGGCGAACCGGACGGGTTGCGCACCTACGCCGAACTGGTGCGCATGACCGCCGAAATGCTGGTCAGCCAGCGGCACCAGCAGGCCGAGCTGCAATGGCGACGCCAGCGCTGTGACGATCTGCTGGCCTTGCTGTTGGCCGACGCGGGCGACTCGCCGCGTCTGGTCGACGAAGCGCAACAGTTGGGCCTCAAGCCGCAACTGGCGCGCACGCCGTACCTGTTCGAGCTGGACGCGGGGCAGTCGGCTGAAGCCTTGAGCGCCTGGCTGATGTCGCGTTATCCGGACAGCTGGTGCGTGAGCTCCGCGCAGTTTTCCCTGCTCTGGTGCCGTCCCGCCGCCCTGCAAGTCGACGACCCACGCCTGCTGGAAAAGCTCGACGGCCTGGGTTGGAATATTCTGCGGGTGGCCGTAGGCGGGCAGGCGCAAGGACTGGCCGGCCTGCGCCGCTGCTACCGCCGCGTCGGTGACTTGCTGGCCTACGGTCGCGATATCCTGCCCCACGCGCGCCTGTTGCTCCTCAACCGCTATCGCCTGCCGGTCATGCTCTGGCGCCACCGCAACGATGACGCCCTGGACGAACTGCTCAACCCGCTGCGCAAAGTCCTCGCCAGGGACAGCAACGGCCAACTGCTGGCCACGCTGCGCAGTTGGTGCGAGCACGACGGGCAAAGCCAGGCCTGCGCCGACGCCCTGGGCATCCACCGCAACAGCCTGCGCTACCGCATGGAAAGGATCGCCGAACTGAGCGGCGTCGACCCGCTGACTCTGGACGGCATGCTTGCGCTGTATCTGGGCGTGCAGTTGTTGCCCCAGGCTTTGTAAGAATGAACAACAAACCTCACCCGCACTTGTGCAGCGGACTGGCGTCAGCGGCGGTGCCAACTGTCAGCATGGGCGTTATAAAAAATGGAGAACGCCCATGAAAATCATCATCGCCCCCGACTCGTTCAAGGACAGCCTCAGTGCCGAACGGGTCGCCCAGGCCATTGCCGATGGCCTGGTTCAGGTCTGGCCTGACGCGCAGCTGGTGCAATGCCCGATGGCGGATGGCGGTGAAGGCACGGTCGCGGCCGTGCTCGCTGCGTGTAACGGCCAGCTGCGCAGCCACACCGTGCGCGGGCCGCTGGGCGCTGCGGTGCAGGCGCACTGGGGATGGTTGGCCGACAGCCACACCGCGATCATCGAGATGGCTGAGGCCAGCGGCCTGCAGCTGGTTGCACCGGGCCAGCGCGATGCGTGTTCCAGCAGCACCTATGGCACCGGCGAACTGATCCGCGCGGCCCTTGATCTGGGCGCCCGACGCATCATTCTGGCAATTGGTGGCAGTGCGACCAATGATGGCGGCGCGGGCGCGATGCAAGCGCTCGGCGTGCAGTTGTTCGATGCCCAGGATCAGCCGCTGGCACCTGGAGGCCTGGCGTTGGCAGGCCTGGCCCGCATCAGCCTGGAAAACCTCGATTCGCGTCTGGCTCAGGTGCGCGTTGAAATCGCCGCGGATGTAAATAACCCGTTGTGCGGGGCCCATGGCGCCTCGGCGATTTTCGGCCCGCAGAAAGGCGCCACTCCCGAGCAGGTTCAACAGCTGGATGCCGCTCTCGGTCATTTTGCCGACCACTGCGCGCGAGTGCTGCCCGGAGACGTGCGCGACGAACCCGGCAGCGGCGCCGCCGGTGGCCTGGGGTTTGCCGCCAAGGCGTTTCTGGGTGCACAGTTTCGTGCCGGTGTTGAGGTGGTGGCCGAGTTGGTCGGGCTGGACGCCGCCGTGCGCGGTGCCGACCTGGTCATCACCGGCGAAGGCCGCTTCGACGCCCAGACCCTGCGCGGTAAAACCCCGTTTGGCGTGGCGCGTATCGCGCGCCATCACCAGGTCCCGGTGATCGTGATTGCCGGAACCCTGGGCGATGGCTACGAACAAATGTACGCCCACGGCGTGGATGCCGCGTTTGCGTTGCCATCGGCGCCGATGAGCCTGGAGCAGGCGTGCAGCGAGGCGCCGCGACTGTTGCGCGAGCGTGCGGCGGATATCGCCCGGCTTTGGCGCACAGCGCTGCGAGGCTGAACCCGGGATCAGGGTGATTCGTAGCAGATCGAGAAGCGGTCTGGTTTACGTCCATAGGCCAGGAAATCTCCGACATTCTTGTTCACGCACGCATTGGACCCGGAGGACGAAACGCCGTGTCGGTAGGCGCCCTTGAGCAGCGTCATGTGCGCGGCGGGCACGCTTCTGAACGCTTTGATGGCACCTGCTGCGGGCGTCTGATCGTCATATTCGGCCTGAACCATAAACAGACCGTCGACCTGCGCCAGCTTGCGCTGCGGCACCCCGTCAAGCGGTTGGCCGCGCCACTCGGCGCAATGCCTCGCCGGGAAGAAACTGCCGCCCACCGGATACTGAATGGCGTACTGGTTTTCCTGTTCGGTCCAGAATGCATCGTCTGCCGAGACTGAATCGTTGCATAACACTGTGCTACGCACAGACTGCCTGGGCGTAAGCTCCAGGGGGCCGAGCGCCAGACCATTCCACGGTGACGGGCGGCGAGTGACGTCGAGCAGGCGTATAAAGGCCTGTTTCGCCGCCGCATTGACGCCAGGGTCGGGGCTGAATCGATGGGCGCGGGCGTTGGCCAGCAGCCTGGCGTCCGGCAGGCCTGGCGATTCACGCAGCCACTGACTGAGTGCGCGGGCCGCCATCAGGTATTCGGGCGCGCTGTAGTACGCGTTGTCCGAACGCAGCGCCACCCTGACCGGAGGCAACAGGTCGAGAAAAACCGCGCCTATTGCCTTCGGGGTGCTGCCCATTTGGTAGCGGTGCGGATCGTCGGCGGCGCGCCGGGCAACAAATCGCGCGAACACGCGTTCTTTTTCCGGCGCCTGAACCAACGAGGCGTCCTGGAAGGTGGCGGTCCAGTCCGTACTCGAGTCGAGCACCATGCGTCCGACCTGCTTTGGAAACAACCCGGCGTACCAGGCACCCAGCCATGTGCCGTAAGCGTTGCCGACGTAATTGAGCTGGGGCTCGTTGAGCAGCACACGTACCAGCTCCATGTCGCGCGCCGTTTGTTCGGTATTGATGTAAGGCGCCAGGTGCTGGCCGGCGCAGCCCCGGGCCAGTACGCCGGCGTTATGCCGAATAGCCTCGATATTGGCCGGACTGCGATCTTCGGTGATGTCGTTTTGCGCAACGATCTCCTCGTCGGATCGGCACACCAGCTGCGATTGCGGGTCACTGCCCATCCCTCGCGGTGTAATTCCAATCACATCGTAGGTATCGAGCAGGTGCCGATAGGCCTCACCCTGTGGCTGATCGGCGTAGCCTTTCCATTGGGAAACCGCCAGCACAGTGAACCCGTCGGCCTCGGCCCCAGGCCCGCCCGGATGGTTGAATAGCGCACCTTCGCGCTCAGCGGGCAGCAGCGCGCCAACGCGGGTGACGTCCAGCTTGAGACTGCCGCGCGTGGGGTGCATGTGGTCCAGCGGCACGGTGGCGATGCCGCATTGCGTCCTGGCGACCACCTCCGGATCCAGCCCGCTGAAGGGCCGGCCGGCGCAGTCCGGTAGCCAGCGGATACCCCACTCAGGCGGTTGCTTTGTCGCACAGGCGCTGCCCCCCAATAGCACAGCGACAAAAAAGCAGGCTGATAGCGTTCGTTGTTTTATCAATTGGCAGACACTCGGGTGCGTGGTTGGACGCGCCGGAGTTTTGCAAGTAAAGCGTGCCGTGAATGTAGGACCGTATCGGTTGTTCGGTCAGCACCTTCCGATAGTACCCGGCCAGCCTGCGACCCGGCCTGGCACACGCTAGGTTAAGGGCTCGCCAGGGCGACGACTTTGCTTCTACACTGGTCGGCCACGTGCCTTTCAAAGGATGAAACACCATGCACACGCCTGACCTCCCTATCGTGATCCAGCGCTTCACCGAGGCCCACCTTGAGGGCGTCACGGCGCTCTACAACGAACCGGCGGTATGCCGCCAGGTGCTGCAGATGCCTTTCCAGTCGGTGGAAGCGTGGCGCAAACGCCTGGTGATGGATAACGAGCGCCGACTGCAATTGGTGGCGCTGCACGGCGGCGAAGTGATTGGCCAGTTGGGGTTGGAACAGTACCTGCGGGTGCGCCAGGCGCATGCGGGGTATTTCGGCATGGGCGTGGCGACGGCGTGGCAGGGCAGGGGCATCGGCTCGAAGCTGTTGACGGCCGCGCTGGACGTGGCCGACAACTGGATGAACCTGCACCGCGTAGAACTCACGGTGTTCGCCGACAACGAAGCGGCACACAACCTGTATCGTAAATTCGGCTTCGAGGTCGAAGGGCGTCTGCGCGACTACGCCCTGCGTGACGGTGTGTTCGTCGATACCCTGAGCATGGCGCGCCTGCGCAAGCCGGTTTAATCCTCCAGCGCAAACGCCACCGCAGCCCGCGCATGCAGCCCGGTGGTGTCCAGCAGCGGCAGGTCGCTGTGCTCGGGCTTGATCAGCAGGCTGATTTCCGTACAGCCAAGAATCACCGCCTGGGCGCCGCGCGCGGCCAGGGACTCGATCACCCGCTGGTAGACGGCGCGTGATGAGTCGCTGATTACCCCCACACATAACTCTTCATAAATGATCCGGTGCACGTCCTTGCGTTCATCCGCATCCGGCACCAGCACAGTCAGGCCCTGCGCGATCAGGCGGGCCTTGAGGAAGTCCTGTTCCATGGTGAATGCAGTGCCAAGCAAGCCCACGGTCAAGGTGCCGGCTTGCAGGGCCGCAGCCCCGGTCGCATCGGCGATATGCAGGAAGGGAATCGACACCGCCGCCTCAATACGTGGCGCCACCCGGTGCATGGTGTTGGTACACAACACCACACACTCGGCGCCGCCGGCCTGCAGACGGCGCGCGGCGTCTTCCAGGATCCGCGCGGCATCATCCCAGCGCCCGGCATGCTGGGCCTGTTCCACCGGGCCGAAGTCCACGCTGTACATCAACAGCTGCGCCGAACGCAGCGGGCCGAGCCGGTCGCGGACTTGCTGGTTGATGATGCGGTAATACTCGGCACTGGACTCCCAGCTCATGCCGCCGATAAGGCCGATGGTGCGCATGCGATGCTCCGGACAGGGTGAATGTCACGTCACCATACCCACCGAAAGTGGATTAGTCATAGGCAGTTGCCGGCCAATTCACCGGAGCAGTTCAGTAAGGTTAAGTGGACTCACGCTCGCCTGTTGGAAGCGCCGATGTTTACGGGGAGGTCAGGTCTTTTTTCCTACCCCCCAGAGCTACCTTTGCCTGGGGGATAATCAGACAATCACTGCATCCTGGGTGGTTGGTTTTCGATAAGGTCCGACCTTATTGAACGTTCATCCAACAGGAGCCCATCATGGCACCGCCATACCGCGAGGGGGGCTCCGGCCCCAACCCGAGAGATCATCTACCGCCGCAGCTCCTCATCATTCCCGAGATTCAGTTTCCTTTCGCTGCACCGCCACCTCGCTCTGACCACGAACAATTACGTACCCAGGCCCTCGCCTGGGCGCAGCGACATGGTTTGATCGGTCGCCGTGGCGCGCATCGGTTGAGCACTACGGCGCTGCTCGATCTGGGCGTGGCGTTATGCGGCAGGGCGCCCACGCACCGCGCCGAGATCCTGGTGTGCTGGTACCTGTGGGCCCTGACGCTGGATGACCGTATCGATGATGGGCCCTGGGCGGAAAACGGAGCGCTGGAGCGTTTCATCACGTCGGTGCAGTCCTTGACCGAGAGCGACGCTCAATCAGGCGAAAACAGCCGATTCGAGGACCCGATGCTCGCGGTTCTGGTCGATGATCTTTGGCCTCGCACGCGCTGCTGGGGAGACGATCGTTGGCGGGGCAGGCTGGTGCGACATCTGATTCGGCATTTGCGCGCGCAGGCCACGCTCGTGCACGTGCGGGAGACCGACACGGCGCTCACCTTGACCCAATACCTGCCATTGCGCCGGGATTCGTTCGGCGCGCTGTTCTTCTTTGACCTTATCGACGCAGCCGAAACCCTCGACCCGTACGCGCCTGCCGCCCAGGCTCAAGCGTGGACCACCTTGCGCGAGCACGCTGCCGATCTCATTGCCTGGACAAACGACATTCATTCGATCGCCAAAGACGTGGTCTGCGGTGAGCGCTTCAACCTGGTGTCGATCCTTGCGAACGCCGGCGGCATGGAGTGGCCCGCCGCGCTGGAATCCGCCCATCAGATGGTGAACACGGCAGTGGCGCAGTTCACCGCAGTCGCCGCCCAGTGCGCAAACCCCGCGTCAGGTGCGGCGAATGACCCGGACCGGCTGCGCCAGGTTATCCGGGCGGCAGGCGACTGGCACCGCAGCGTCTCTCGCTATTACCTGCACGCCGACGATTGCGGGGTACGGAACAATCGGCAGGTCGACCTGGAACTTACCCCTCCAACGTTGAAATCCCGACAGTTCGAACTTGACCCCTACCCGTTGTATGAGCAGTTGCGTACCCGGCTGCCGATCGCTTACGACGAACCCACCGACGTGTGGCTGGTCAGCCGGCATGTGGATGTCAAAGCGACCCTGACCCATTCGGACGTCAGCAACAATAACTACAACTGGCAGATCGGACCGCTGCTGGGCCACACCATTGTCACCATGGACGGCTGTGAACACGCCCAGCATCGCGCATTGCTCAGCCCCTCGTTTCGTGGCAAAGCCCTTGCAGCGCTGCAAGCGTCCGTCATTTCGGTGACTACAGACTTGCTGGCACGCATGCGTGGCCGACCCCAAGTTGACCTGATTGCCGATTTCACCGCAGCACTGCCGGTACGGGTGATGGCGCACGCGTTGGGGCTCCCGGCGCAAACCCGCGAAGAGGTAGAGCGGCTGAAGCGGTGGTGTGCCATCGGCTTCGCCTACATGGGCAATTATCGACAGGACCCGGCGCTGCTGACCGGCGGGTTATCCAACCGAGACAGTTTCTACGACTTTATTCAGCCACACATCGACGCTCGCCGCGCGGAGCCCAAAGACGATCTGATCTCCCAGTTGCTGGCGGCACGGATTGATGGCCAGCCGTTGTCCGAGACGTTCGTGCGGGCTTACTGCGCGATCCTGATGACGGCGGGCAGCGAAACCAGTCACGGCGCCCTGGCCAACCTGATCGTCAACCTGCTGAGCGAACCTGGTGTCAAAGCAGCGGTGATCGCCAATCCAGGGCTGATGGATAATGCCCTGGCCGAAACCCTGCGCCGCAATCCGCCGTTGCAGCTCGTACTGCGCGAGGCCCGTGAATCACTGCAACTGCCCTCGGGAACGATCCCGGCAGGCGCCACGCTGGCTTGCCTGATTGGCTCGGCCAACCGTGATCCGGACCAATTCAGCAACCCGGACAGCTTCGACATGTCGCGCACCGAACAGGCGACCAGTCATTTCGCCTTCGGCGCGGGGCGCCACTTTTGTCTGGGTTCCATGCTGGCACGGATGGAAATCACCACCGGCGCCCGCATGCTGCTGCAAGCCTTCCCCAACGTACGCTGGGCGCCGGGGTTCACACCCGCTGAGTGCGGCTTCCTCAATCGCTGCCCGGATCGACTGGAGGTCGTACTGTGACCACGACTATCGACCTCGATGAGCACGGCTACAGCCGCAGCTATCTCGCTGACCAGCACGCCGGCCAGCTGGCACGCCTGCGCACGCTGGAGCGGGCGTTTGACCCCTTGAGCCAAGCGGTTTTTAATCAATTGGCGTTGCCTGACAAGCCTGCCATCCTCGATCTGGGCGCCGGTGCAGGATCGCTCGCCGCTTGGCTGAGCCGGCGATATCCCGGAGCGAACGTCACCGCCACGGATATCGATACCCGATTCCTTGCCGATATTCCGGGTATTGAGGTGCTCGCCCATAACGCCGCGACCGATGACTTCCCGCCCGCGTCCTTT
Organism: Pseudomonas sp. 44 R 15; assembly: GCF_900004965.1. Lineage (NCBI taxonomy): Bacteria > Pseudomonadati > Pseudomonadota > Gammaproteobacteria > Pseudomonadales > Pseudomonadaceae > Pseudomonas > Pseudomonas sp. 44 R 15. The sequence continues at coordinate 138,674 of NZ_CVTU01000068.1, read as the reverse complement.
GACGTGGTGCATGCTCGGGCGCTTCTGTGTCATCTCACCGAGCGCGAAGCGCTATTGACGCGAGCCATCACCTGGCTGCGCCCGGGTGGTTGGTTGGTGATAGAGGATGTGAGTCTTGAACCGAGCCTGAGAACTGCAAACCCGCTGTTTCGTAAAGTGGCCCAAGCCGGGATCACTCTCCTGGAGCGGTCCATTGGCTCCGATATGCTGTGGGCCACCCAACTCCCGTGCCGCCTGCGTGATCGGGGCCTTGCCAACGTGCGGCATCGCACCCTTGAAGGCCGTATAGGCGATAACAGCCCCGCCGATACGTTTTGGGCCTCTACCACGGCACAAGCCGGGCCGGCGCTGCTCAAGCTTGGGCTGCTGGAACAGGACGACCTGGATGGCATGGCCACTCTCCGTGCCGACCCCGCGTTCACCGAAGCTGCCTTGACCTTCGTCAGCGCGTGGGGACAAGTGCTCTAACCCGCAATGGCATACCACCAGGAAATACAAAATGGCCACTGATGTCGTGTTAGTCGATGCGCAAGATGTACAAACCGGGGTGTGCGACAAGCGCGAGGCCCATTTGGGAGTGGGCCGGCTTCATCGCGCGTTTTCGGTGCATTTGATCGACAGTCACGGGCGTCATCTGCTTCAGCGCCGTGCGCCGGGCAAAATGCTCTGGCCCGGTTTCTGGTCGAATGCTTGCTGCAGTCATCCCGCACCGGGTGAGTCGATCGTGGATGCGGGGTCTCGCCGTTTGCACGAAGAGTTGGGCGTCTGGTCTGCCTGTCGCGCGCTCTACCGTTTTGAGTACCACGCCAGCTTTGGTTCGATCGGTGCCGAGCACGAATTATGTCATGTGCTGGTCGCTCGGTCCGACACCGTGGTTTCACCTGTGCCTGAGGAGGTCAGCGAAACCATGTGGCTGACCCGAGACGAAATTTCAGCCCGGCTTGCTGAGCCGCACGCGCAATTTACCCCCTGGTTTCGAATGCAATGGCGTCGCCTTCTGGCGGAACATCCTTCGTTCGATACACCGTCACCTCACGTATGAGCTGCCTGCTGCCGAACCGACTGCAATCAGCTTTAACTCGTACGCCTGGCAGCCGTATCTGCGATGATCGGGCTTCGCAACCTGACTCACCCAAGGAGATCCGCAATGGACGATGTACAGCAACTGGGCGAGATGCTTCGTCGTTACGCCGAGAGCGAAACCCATAAAAAACAGCAATTCGATGTGCAGTCGGCGCGTTGGGCACACAAGCTGGGCGAGTTGTTCGAGCAAGTCGAACAGTGGCTGGAACCGGTCAAAAGCGCCGGTTTGCTGGAGGTGCATCGTGAAGTCTATGTCGCCAGTGGGCCGAGCGTGCCCGTGGAAACATCGACTTTCAAGACCGAGAAGTTGACTGTGTTGATCACCGGTAAAAGCGTGGAGTTCGTGCCGGAGGTGATGGGGACGGACGGATATATTCGCGTGGCGGTAATGGGCCTGACCGCTGCCCGGCACGGCAGCGTCTCCCTGGTATTGCCTGCGGATAAAAACGATTGGCTCTGGAAGAAGACCAATGGCCTGAAAGACCCGGACACCTTCACGTTCGACGCCAATTTCCTGGCGGCGCAGTTGCAGAGCTTGATCCCCCGCGAACGCGGCTGAGGGTGAGTCGCTCAAATAACCAGCTGGCGTGGCGGGAAGCGTAGGTCAATTGCCACCCGCCGTGCATGGATTCCCGGGAGGGTTACTTGAGCGGCGTCAACGGCGGCAACTGCCATTGGCCGCTGGTGACTTCGGGCTTGGGCAGGTAAATACGCAGCACCGCGAAGAACGGCCCGGTCGGAGCGGGCAGCCAGTTGCTCTGTTCGGCCTTCGGTGGCTCATGATGCTGCAGGGCCAAGGTCAGGCCGCCGTCGGCGTCCAGTTTCAGGCCGGGCAGCATGCGTGAGTTGATCAGGTAACGTTTCTTGTGGTTCGGCACCAGCAACTTGGTCTTGGCGTCGTACATGGTCAGCGACCAGAACGCATCGGCCGGCGGCAGCTGGTCCTTGGCAAAATGCACGGTGTAGCTGCGGCGTGCGCCGTTGGCCGGCTTGCCTTCGCTGTCATCGAACCAAGTGAAGTAAGCGGCTTCATCGGTGGAGTTGCCGAACATCCCCAGGTTGGCGCCGGCATACCGGTACAGGTAATTGTTGTTCAGCCGGTCACGGCTGCCGTACAGCTCGCCGCTGGCGACTTGATGGGTATCAATCTTGTCTTTCTTGAACGTGGCGAACTCGGCCTTGCCATCGGCAATCCCGTCCTCCAATGCTTTGCGTTGTTCGGCGCTCAGTTGGTTCAGCTTGAAAGGCGCGCCGGGGGCGATGCCGATTGTGGCGAAGCGCGCCAGCAGGTCTTTTTCACTGTCCTGGGGCGCAGCGAAGGCCAGCATGAAGTTCAAGTAGCGGAACAACTGCGGGCTGTCGCTCATGTTCGCCATCGGCTTGGGCCACTCGATCTTCGGCACCTTGGCCGGGGCCGGTTGTTTCACATAGCTGCTCAGCGGCTGCACTTTATAGCCGTTCTGGATTTGCCTGACCTTGCCCAGGTCTTTTTCATCGAACAGCTGCGTGCGATACAAGGCGTAGGCGATATTGCTTTCGCTGTAGACCACGCGGTCGATATCGACGGGCTGCTGACCCTTCCAGTCAGGCCCCGCGATCATGTAGTGACCGCCGTTGTTGCCGGTGCTGCGCGTGCCCAGATAAGCGATGTTCTGGGTGTAGAGGTCGAGCAACTGCACCGAGTAGTAGCGGTTGTCTTCGACCTTGGGCAGGGTCAGCACCTGGGGTTCCTGGCGCAGGTCCATCCAGACGAAGGAGTAGGGCGTGTCCGCGTTCGGGGTTGTGAACGCGGTGTCCTTGGGGGTGAACACCTGCGCGCTATTGCCGATACGATTGAACGGCGCCTTGAAATTGGCCCCGCCTTTGTCCACGGCCTGGGTGTAGAGCGTCTTGTACATCTCAACCACAGGGTAGCCGTACAAGTAGGCTTGCTTGGCAATGGCCCGGGCTTCGGCAGGGGTGGCCGTAAAGTCGGCCCAGGCGCCGGTGCTCAGCAGTATCGAGAGGCTCGCCAACACCAGGCGCGCAGGTTGTCCAATCATGTTGTTGCGTCCTTCCAGGGTTCTTTTGACTGACGGGGAGATGCAGGCGCTGAGTTTCCTGTTTTCTTTCCCGGACGTCACGTTAAAACCTGCAAAAGGACACTGGATATTCAGGGCAGCATCGATTTGACTTTATCGCGCAACTGGTCGATCGAGAACGGCTTGCCAATCACCTGCATGCCGGCGGGTACATCGATGTTCTCGGCATAGCCGCTGGCGAACAGGATGGGCAGGGTGGGGCGCAGTTCGCGTACCCTGGCCGCCAGTTGCTTGCCGTCCATATCGGGCAGGCCGACGTCGGTCATCATCAGGGAGATCACTTGAGCCGTGTCTTTCACGATCAACAGGGCCGCCTCGGCGTCAGCAGCCTCAAGCACCGTGAACTCCAACTCCTCAAGCACATCGACGATCAGCATGCGCACGATAGCGTCGTCTTCGACAACAAGGATGGTGGAGGCATTTGCGGACATAAAAAGGCTTTCCCAAAAAAAGACGAGTGTTTAACGCTGGCCATTCTCACAGGCCTGTACTTGAGTAAGCGCGGGCTATCCACAAGTTCCCAGGGCGTTAAAACAATGCGGTACAAAAGACCAGGCAGAATAGCTTGTTCTGCTGTAGGAATCTGTACAAAAACGTCCCAGAAAAATGGTCTTGATCGTCACTTTGGGGCAAACTCCCGGTTTTTCCGCACTTGGCCAAGGCATGCCCATGACTCCCGCGTCGTCAGTTGATGAAAAGAGCTTCAGTAAACTCCTGAGCCGTAACGTGGCCCTGCCATTGAGTGTGGGCGTGCTCAGCGCGGTATTTTTCGTGTGCCTGATCACCTATTTACTGTCGGTGATCCAGTGGGTGGAGCACACCGACCGGGTCATCAACAACCTCAATGAGTCGTCCAAACTGACGGTCGACCTGGAAACCGGCATGCGCGGTTTCCTGATTACGGGTGACGAGCATTTCCTCGATCCTTATGAAGTGGCCAAGCCGCGGATCATTGCCGACCTGCGCAATTTGCAGGAGCTGGTGGCCGACAACCCGCAGCAGGTCGACCGCCTCAAGCGCCTGGAAGCCCTGCAGGCCGAATGGAACAACTACGCGCAGTCGATGATTGAACTGCAGCGCAGCAGTGGCGATTTCCGTGGTGCCGTCAAGGCGGGCCGGGGCAAGCGCCTGACCGACGAGATTCGCAAGGAATATGAAGACGCGGTATCCATGGAGCAACAGTTCCGCATCTCCCGTAACGAGGAAGTGACCCGCACCACGGTGCTCAGCGTCACGCTGTACCTGGCGTTCGTACTCGGCCTCAGTGGTTTCCTGGCGTACATTGGCAGAAAGAATTTACTAGCGCTTTCAAGTAGCTACAGCGCAAACCTCGCGTCCCAACAGAAGATTGCCAAACGCCTGGAGCAGCAGGCCTGGCTGCGCAATGGCCAAACCGAACTGGCCGAACAGGTGCTCGGCCAACTGACCTTGAACCTGCTGGGCCGCAACATCCTGCAGTTCTTCGCTCAATACATGGGCTCAGCCGTGGGGGCGTTGTATGTGCGCGAAGAGCACGGTGGCCTGCGGCGGGTCGCCACCTACGGCTTCTCCCGCGAACAGGCGCAGCTGGAACAGTCGATCTACAGCGACGAAGGCATCGTAGGGCAGGCCGCCCAGCTCGATCGCCTGATCCGCCTGGACGATGTACCGGTGGACTACTTCAAGGTCAGCTCGGGGCTGGGCGAGGGCACCACCCGCAGCGTACTGGTGGTGCCGACCAGCGACGACGACCGCGTCAACGGCGTGATCGAACTGGGCTTCCTGCGCCCGTTGGAAGAACGCGACGTCGAGCTGCTGGAGCTGATCGCCGACAATATCGGCACGTCCATCGAAGCAGCGCGTTATCGCCAGCGTTTGCAGGAAGTCCTTGCCGAGACCCAGCAGCTCAACGAAGAGCTGCAAGTGCAGCAGGAAGAACTCAAGACCGCCAACGAAGAGTTGGAGGAACAATCACGCATCCTCAAGGAGTCCCAGGCGCACCTGGAAACACAGCAGGCGGAGCTTGAGCAGACCAACGAACAGTTGGCCGAACAGACCCAGACCCTGGCCGAACAGCGCGACGCCATGGACCGCAAGAACGTCGAACTCAACCGGGTCCAGCTGGAACTGGAAGACCGCGCCGATGAGTTGCAACGCTCCAGCAAGTACAAGTCCGAATTCCTGGCCAACATGTCCCACGAGCTGCGCACGCCGCTGAACAGTTCGCTGATCCTGGCCAAGTTGCTGGCCGAGAACCCGCAGGAAAACCTCAGTGCCGAACAGGTCAAGTTTGCCGAGTCGATCTATTCGGCCGGCAATGACCTGCTCAACCTGATCAACGATATTCTCGACATTTCCAAGGTAGAAGCCGGCAAGTTAGAAGTGCGTCCGGAAAATTCCAGCGTCGAGCGCCTGGTGGACGGCCTGCGCGGCATGTTCGAACCGCTGGCCAGGGATCGCAAGCTGGGCTTCCAGATCGATGTGCAGGCAGGTTCACCGACCCTGCTGTTCACCGACCGCCAGCGTCTGGAGCAGATTCTCAAGAACCTGCTGTCCAACGCCATCAAGTTCACCGAACAGGGCCAGGTGAGCCTGTCGGTATCCCGGGCGCCGGGGGAGGGCATCGCCTTTACCGTGCGTGATTCAGGGATAGGTATCGCCCAGGACCAACAGGAAAGCATCTTCGAAGCCTTCCGCCAGGCCGACGGCACCACCAATCGGCGTTACGGCGGCACCGGCCTGGGCCTGTCCATTTCCCGTGACCTGGCAACCTTGCTGGGTGGCTACATCAGCGTGACCAGCGAACCGGGCAAGGGCAGCATTTTTACCCTGGTATTGCCGGAACAGTACGTCGAACGCGGCGAAGATGCCGCGCCGATCGAAGCCCCGCGCCAAGCCGTGGCGGTACCGGCGCCTGTGCCCGTCAAGGTTGCGTCGCTGCCGACGGCCGATGCCGAACCGATCCCGCGCTTTGCCGATGACCGCGACAAAGCGCCATTCACCATCCGCACCATCCTGGTGGTGGAAGATGAGCCGAATTTCGCGCGCATCCTCTTCGACCTGGCCCACGAGCTGGGCTACAACTGCCTGGTCGCTCACGGTGCCGACGAAGGCTACAGCCTCGCGGAAGAATTCATCCCCGACGCGATCCTGCTGGACATGCGTCTGCCGGATCATTCCGGCTTGACGGTGCTGCAGCGTCTGAAGGAGCACGCCAATACCCGGCACATTCCGGTGCATGTGATCTCCGTGGAAGACCGCGTCGAAGCCGCCATGCACATGGGCGCCATCGGTTACGCGGTCAAACCCACTACCCGGGAAGAGCTCAAGGACGTGTTCGCGCGCCTGGAAGCCAAGCTGACGCAAAAGGTCAAGCGCGTACTGCTGGTGGAGGACGACGACCTGCAACGTGACAGCATCGCCCGCCTGATCGGCGACGATGACATTGAAATCACCGATGTCGGTTACGCCCAGGCGGCGCTGGACCTGCTGCGCACCAACGTCTACGACTGCATGATCATCGACCTCAAGCTGCCGGACATGCTCGGTAACGAGCTGCTCAAGCGCATGGCCACCGAGGATATCTGCTCGTTCCCGCCGGTGATCGTGTATACCGGGCGCAACCTGACACGCGACGAAGAAGCCGAGCTGCGCAAGTATTCGCGCTCGATCATCATCAAGGGTGCGCGGTCCCCGGAGCGCCTGCTCGATGAGGTCACACTCTTTCTGCACAAAGTCGAATCCCAGCTGTCCCATGACCGCCAGAAGATGCTCAAGACCGCGCGCAGCCGTGACAAGGTGTTCGAAGGGCGCAAGATCCTGCTGGTGGACGACGATGTGCGCAATATCTTTGCCCTGACCAGTGCCCTGGAGCATAAAGGCGCCGTGGTGGTGATCGGGCGCAATGGCCGTGAAGCCATCGACAAGCTCAATGAGGTCGATGATATCGACCTGGTGCTGATGGACGTGATGATGCCGGAGATGGATGGCTACGAAGCGACCGCGCTGATCCGTCAGGACCCGCGCTGGAAAAAGCTGCCGATCATTGCCGTCACCGCCAAGGCCATGAAAGATGACCAGGAGCGTTGCCTGGCGGCAGGTTCCAACGATTACCTGGCCAAACCGATTGATCTGGACCGTCTGTTCTCGTTGATTCGCGTGTGGTTACCCAAGATGGAACGCATTTAAGTGGAGCGAAGTTTCTTGGACAAAAGCAGCGACATCGAGCTGCGCCTGTTGATCGAGGCGATTTACCTCAAGTACAGCTACGACTTTCGCGATTACTCCGGCGCGTCGGTCAAGCGGCGCGTGGCCCATGCCTTGCGCCAGTTCGACTGTGCGACCATTTCCGCGCTGCAGGAGCGCGTGCTGCACGACCCGGCGGCGTTCATGCAATTGCTGCAGTTCCTGACGATCCCGGTGAGCGAGATGTTTCGCGACCCGTCGCACTTTCTGGCGATTCGCCGGGAAGTCGTGCCGTTGCTCAAGACCTACCCGTCGATCAAGATCTGGATCGCCGGCTGCAGCACCGGTGAGGAGGTCTATTCAATGGCGATTCTGCTGCGCGAAGAAGGCTTGCTCGAGCGCACCATCATCTACGCCACCGACATCAACCCGGCCTCGCTGGACAAAGCCAAGCAGGGCATCTTCTCCCTGGAGAACGTGCGCGCCTACACCGCCAACTATCAGCAGGCCGGTGGCCAGCGCTCATTTGCCGACTACTACACCGCAGCTTACGATAATGCGATCTTCGACAAGACCTTGCGCGAGAACGTCACGTTCGCCGACCACAGCCTGGCGACCGACAGTGTGTTCTCAGAAACTCAATTAATTTCATGCCGCAACGTACTGATTTATTTCAATAAAAATTTGCAAGACAGGGCGTTTGGGTTGTTTCATGAGTCGCTGTGTCATCGCGGCTTTCTGGTGTTGGGCAGCAAGGAAACCCTGGATTTTTCAGCCTACAGCAAGCAATTCGAACCCTTGGTCAAACAGGAACGGATCTACCGCAAATCATGAGCGATGCCGCCAGCCCCCCGATTCACGGGATTGAAGCCATCGTCGTCGGCGCTTCCGCCGGCGGCGTGGAGGCGTTGCTGAGTATTTTTGGCGGGTTGCCGGACACGTTCGGCCTGCCGATCATTGCGGTGCTGCACCTGCCGGATGAACGTCGCAGCCAGTTGGCCGAAGTCTTCGCGCGGCGCTTGCGCATTCCGGTGAAGGAGGCGCGGGACAAGGAGTCGATCGAGGCGGGCACCCTGTATTTCGCCGGTCCCGGCTATCATTTGTCGGTGGAGCAGGACCGCAGTCTGTCGCTGAGCCAGGAGGACCGCGTGCACCATTCCCGGCCGGCCATCGATTTTCTCTTCACCTCGGCCGCCGATGCCTACGCAAAAGGCCTGCTCGCGATCCTGCTGACCGGCGCCAACCAGGACGGCGCGCGCGGGTTGGCTTATGTCAAGCAATCGGGCGGCACGACCGTTGTACAAGACCCCGTCGAGGCCCGGATTGCCGTGATGCCCCTGGCCGCGCTGGCGCTGCACACACCCGACCATATTCTTTCCTTGAGCCGCATTGGCTCACTGCTGGCTTCCCTGGAACCTTCCCCATGTTAAGTACTGTCCAGGCCAAACTGCTGATCGTCGACGATCTGCCGGAAAACCTGCTGGCCCTCGAAGCGCTGATCAAGCGTGAAGACCGCCAGGTATTCAAGGCATTGAGTGCCGACGAAGCATTGTCCCTGTTGCTGGAACATGAATTCGCCATGGCGATCCTCGACGTGCAGATGCCTGGCATGAACGGTTTCGAACTGGCCGAACTGATGCGCGGCACCGAAAAGACCAAGAACATCCCGATTGTGTTTGTCAGTGCCGCCGGCCGCGAACTCAATTACGCCTTCAAGGGTTATGAAAGCGGCGCGGTGGACTTCCTGCACAAGCCGCTGGATATCCACGCGGTGAAAAGCAAGGTCAACGTATTCGTTGACCTGTACCGCCAGAGCAAGGCGATGAAGCTGCAGGTCGAGGCCCTGGAGCGCAGCCGCCGCGAGCAGGAACTGCTGCTCACACGCCTGCAGGCCACCCAGGCCGAGCTGGAGCAGGCGGTGCGCATGCGCGATGACTTCATGTCGATCGTCGCCCACGAAGTGCGTACGCCACTGAACGGGCTGATCCTGGAAACCCAGCTGCGCAAGATGCACCTGGCCCGGGATAACGCGGCGGCCTTTACCCTGGACAAGATGCACGCGATGGTCGACCGCGATGAGCGCCAGATCAAGAGCCTGATCCGCCTGATCGAAGACATGCTCGACGTGTCGCGTATCCGCACCGGCAAGCTGTCGATACGCCCGGCTCGCTTCGACCTGGCGCAACTGGTGCGCAACCTGGTGCATAACTTCGAGCCGCAGGTCGCCGCCGCCGAATCGTCGCTGCAATTGCTGGCTGACGAGCCGGTCGAGGGTAATTGGGATGAGTTTCGCATCGAGCAGGTCGTCACCAACCTGCTGACCAATGCCTTGCGCTACGGCGCCAAGAGCCCGATCGAAGTGCGGGTGTATGCAGAACATGGCGAGGCCTGCGTGGAAGTGCGCGACCATGGCATCGGCATCAGCGAGGAGAACCAGAAGCGCATTTTCCAGCAATTCGAGCGGGTATCCGTCAGCCATGCGGCGGCCGGCCTGGGCCTGGGGCTGTTCATCTCCGAACAGATCGTCGCGGCCCATGGTGGCACCATCGAGGTTGAAAGCCAGATAGGCGAGGGCGCGTTGTTTCGGGTCTGTCTGCCACTGCAGGCAACGGCATGAAATCAATCGTCAGCTCGACGCAACCTCTACGTGACCCCATGGTCGTAACACCAGCTACCGACTGGACGAAGGCTTCCCATGAGTGAAGATGCACAAGATGTCGTACTGATCGTCGAAGACGACGAATCCATTATGTTTGTGCTGGGTGAATACCTGGCCGGCCTGGGTTATCGGGTATTGAAGGCCGTCAATGGCAAAGAAGCCTTTGAAATTCTCGCCACCAAACCGCACCTGGACCTGATGGTCACGGATTACCGCCTGCCCGGTGGCATTTCCGGCGTGCAGATCGCCGAGCCGGCGCTCAAGGTGAGGCCGGAATTGAAAGTGATCTTTATCAGTGGCTACCCGCAGGAAATCCTCGACTGCAACAGCCCGATAACCCGCAATGCACCGATTCTGGCCAAGCCGTTCGACCTGGATACGCTGCAGGAGCATATCCAGCGGTTATTGGCGTGAAAGATATGGCGCCAAGTTCAGGCACCGCGTATTTCATTCAGTCGAGGACTTCGCAGCGTCTACACACTCCAGCTTTTGGGCGCCATCTTAGCGCCCTAGTAAGGCGTCCAATGTCATTAGACCAGTTCAGGGTCGACTCGACGTTGTCAGCGGTATGCCATATAAGCTTCTAACATCTGCGTCGAAGACACTGTTTTTTTTCATCCATTCGTCATCATGATCAAAGACTTTGAACTCAAGAGTGTTCCTGTCAACCCCGTGGGTTCTGTATTGAACGTTGAGTTTTTTATCATGGAAAAGTCTGTGCAGGCCACCCTCCATAGCTTCGGCGGACGAAAAGTTTGCCACACCGAAATTTGGGTCGTAGTACCAAAATATCTTTTCGCCATTCTTTATCTTGACCCCAGCCGCCATCGCGTGGCCCGGCGAGTCAATCATTACCGACTTTTGAATGGGTGAATCGCTCAGTTCCTTTATCATATCTTGATAGGAAAGCTGCCTGAGCGTTTTATCGGCATGGAAAGCGGATCTGGGGCCCACCTGGTTCTGAATCTTGCTCAACTTTTTAGCAAATGCTCGAGAGGCAGGATCTGTGGGAAACGCCGCAGCGGTGTAGAGATTTTTAATGAACTCAGCTTCCTTTCCATTCTCAATTGCCGTTGCCATTACTCGGGACAGCGCGGCGCACTGCCCGTCAGACAGTTGTAATGTCAGAGTCAGGTATACGACTTGTGGCATGGGGGTGACAGTACCGAAGCGAGGTTCTATATTATCGATGAACCTCGCCGCACCCTTACGGCCAAAGGCGTAAGCAATATCATCGTACTTCCTGGCAATAATACCTACCTGCTCGGCCGTGAGTTTGGTATTACCGGCCAACTTCATGATGTCTTCGACTTTGTTGGCTTTGCCTAAGCCAGGCACATTGTCAAACGCGCCGATGTAATAGCCATTGTCGAACTCCGCTGTTCCTCGATGTTGCTTGATACTGGATTCCCATGCATTGACAATCTTATCGCTTATCATTTTTCTGGGATCGGCCGCAGTCGCCCATCGTCCAAACGATTCCACACTTATTCGTGGGGAGGGTAGGAAATCTTTTAAAGGAAGACCGTAGGGTTGCCGGGTAGCTGTGTCAATGGCATACCACTTCCCCTCCTTCTGCACGGCTACCGTTTCAACGATTTCTCCTTGTATCTTCGCTGTTCCTATTGCCCCGGAGTCGTAGCCCTTCAACCCTTTCAGCAAATCATAGGTTTGCGGCGCGGTCCACGTGATGATTTTTCTGGTGGCCAGTTTTGCCACGTTGTTTGCGAAGGTTCCGACACCTCTCACTAACGTACCAACGCCATCCAGTGGATTAAGTGCGCTCACGGTGCCACGACCAAAAATCTTGGCGCCATACTTGAAGTATTTGAGTGCTGATGACCCAGCTTTAAGGGCCTTGGCACCCTTTGCAGCCACAGCGAAGCTGACGAAAAACCCGAATGCATCCAATGCCAGGTCAACAATGCCTTCGCCGACGTTGCCTTTCGAGAAATTTTTGATGGCTGAGTAAAGTGGAACAAGGTTTAGGAAAAATTCACCTACTCTTTTGTTGGTTGAAACTTCTGTATCGAACGTCGTCAATCCCTTGGCAGCCTTTTTATACGACTGAATATCGACAATTTTTAACTTTACATCGGCGATGTAACGTGTTCTTTCGCTGGAGTAACTTTTTGGCGTTTTCGAGTCATCAGTCTCATCAAGCAACGTGTCCGAATAGCTGCTATCAGGGGCGATGGGTGCAAGGAGATTAAATTTATCTCCCAACTTCATGCCTTTTGGTATCGGGGACCTGGCTGAGGGCGCGGGTCCAATGTTCAGTTCATTTAAATCATCGCGCATTACAATAGTGTTTTTTTTCCAGTCTATTTCATACGTATGGGTATTCTCATCGAGCTTGCTGCGTATATATATTTTTCCCTCGTCCCTTGGGTAGCTCTTCAACTGCCCTGTGGTAGCGGGAAGATGAACCAAAAAATGTTGAGCGACCGTGAGCTGACCGTATTCGATCATTTTTCGATCAGACAGAGGCAGCGATGAAATTAAATATTTGGTTTGCGCAGTAATTGCCGCCTCGTAGCGATCAACGTAAGCGGAAAATTCCTGTTCAAATTCAGTCTTTAGATCCGACATCGAGGACGTCTTAGTACTCAATACTGCGCGAATGGCGGGCAGACTTATTTTGCTGTTACTTGACCGCCATTGCGGATCGCTGGAGCCGAGCTTGTTGGTCAGGTATAAATCCAATACCGAACAAGGGCCGGGAAAGTCATACCGCGCTGTGTCACGGGTAATGCATTTTTCCTTAAGATCATCCAGGGATAAATGCGGCATTAACGACTGCAAGTGTTTCAGCGCCTTCTCATGGAAATCGGGCATCTCCGTTGCGAACGCAATGGACGCTGCGCTCAACTGAGCCACGTGCTCGTTAAATGCACTGCGCACCTCATCCATCCTTGGGTCTGGGTCCACATCCTCGCGGGTCGCGTCCAAGATACCCTGTACGACGCCCCAGATTTTTAGGGCGTCATTTTGCGCGAGTTTTTCAACGAGCTTTTCTTCAGGCGAAAGTGGTATTTGAGCACTGCGAGTCATCACCTGCGCATACGTCATCGTACAGGTAGAACCGGGTGCCTGGGCTTCGATGCGCGCCACCCCAGTGCTGAAACTGACCCATGTGTGCGAGCCAAATTTGACTTCCTCAGGTATATCTTTGACAAGAAGCTCCTGCGCTTTGCGAGACAACAGTACAAACTCGGCAAGCGGCGCAGTACGGACCGTGGCTTTTTCCTCGCGGATCAGGTGATCAATCAGGGCGCTTCGTAAAGTGGATGCGCTTTTCCCCCCGAGGTAGGGGTCGGCCAAGTCGAATCCGGCGACTTTGCTTTTCGTCGAGGTTCGCACACTGTCACTGTCCAGCGAGATTTGAAGCGCGGCGAGCATCCAGTCTTCAAGAGAGTTAGGCGAGGCTATTTCGCCAAGATTATATTCGGCTGCGAAACCCATCCATCGTGCTCTAGAGGAATTGAGGATCTCGCTGAGCACTTGACGAGGATTATCATTGAGGGTGCTGGCATCCCAGTGAACGTTACGGGTCCAATGAGCGAGCAAATTGTCGTCTTGCTCATCTTTCAACACATGACGAATGACAGAGTGGAGCTTGCGCTGATCCTCGTTGCTTAGCAGCGTCGGCCAGGAAAGCGCACCACCCAGGTCTCCGAGAGCGGGCTTTACCGGCGGTACACTCATCAATGTTTTGGCCACGACCGAGAGCTGATCATAGGTCGCGGGAATCTCTACACCGTGGTCCACCATAAACGTGTGCAGGGTCACGGTTGCCCCCGGCAGTAGATTGTGTTCTTTAAAATAGGACGAGGAGGGGTCTACAGTGAACACCGTACTTTTCATCGTTTCCTGTTGGGCCGAGCTAAAAGGCTGCGCGCGCTCCTCGGGAGTGCTATAGGGCATTACAGAGTTCGATAGCCTTCCAAGTGTTGCGGCAAGACGGGTGGTTATCTGGCCACTCACGGCCCTACGATTATTCAAATCACCCAGTCGAGTCTGTTGAAGAATCAGATCCTCTTTAAAAGGGTTTTGAGAATATGCTGGTTTGAAAGGTGGTCCCTCCAGCACCTTATCGGCATGCGCTCTGAGAAGTTCTTCCTGAGCGTGCTGGGGGGTTGAGCGATCAATATGAAGATATTCACGGTAAAAAAAACCGATGTCTTGCACCGGTGCGGTATTTTTTTTCCCGACCGTAACAACCCCACCGTCCGGCGTCAGCGCTTTAGCGGCGCTCATAAGTAGAGGCCAGCCAGGAAAGTCATATACGCTGATAGGGTCGACCGCCCGGTTGAAACTGATGATGCCGTTGCGTGCATCAATCTTGAAGGGCAAGGATAGGTCAATGCCCTTATTGCGTGACCAATCGCGCATTGCGGGGCTTTGAATTATATCGTGCAGGTGCGTTCGCCATTGTCCGAAGGACGAGTTCGGCGGAATGTCTTGAACAACGAACCTGTTAAAATCCAGACCATGCGCTTGAATGTCCGGACTTTTCAGCGCATTGGCGTACCTCCTGGCCAAGGCCCTGTCCCCCTCTATCTGAGGAGATTCATCGGTGGCCCCAGTGGCCACGGGAATCTCCGTCACTGGCGAGGCAGAGGAGGGGACAGTTTGTGCGCGATTCTCAGCGAACGGGACTCCATCCGACGCAGAGAATTGGAGTAAAACAGCAGGAAGCGTAATCACTGACGAAATTCTCTTGATCGATGCTGGCGGAAGTATTTTTCATACGAAGTGCTTACGTTTCGTGGTGAAAAACAGGCATTGATTCCTTCGGGCCAACATGGATCTATGACAACTCGTTTAATAGCGATGTATCTATTTACGCCTGAAGCATCTCCCGCACCTTGGCTGTCAGTAAGTCAAACGTGAATGGCTTGGTGATCAGTTGCATCCCCGATTCCAGGAAACCACCGCGCACCGCCGCATGCTCGGCATAACCTGTAATAAACAACACTTTGAGTTCCGGACGAATCTGCCGGCCTATTTCCGCCAGTTGCCGCCCGTTCATCCCTGGCAGGCCTACATCGCTGATCATCAGGTCAATGCGCTGCTCGGACTCAATGATCGGCAGCGCCGTATCGCCATCACCCGCCACAACAAATCCATAACCGAGCTCTTTGAGTACGGCGCTGACCAGTATCCGCACTGCCGGATCATCCTCGACGATCAATATGGTCTCACCAGTATCGGCAAAGGGTGGCAATGTCGGATTAAGCGGTTCCTGGTGCTGGATCTCGCCAACAAATCGTGGCAGGAACAAACTCACCGTGGTGCCTTTGCCGACTTCGCTGTGAATCGTCACATGGCCATGGGACTGGCGTGCAAAGCCATAGATCATCGACAGCCCGAGGCCGGTGCCCTGGCCGATCGGCTTGGTGGTAAAAAACGGATCGAACACCCGTCCCATCAAGTGTTCCGGAATGCCACAGCCGGTATCACTGACGCTCAGCTCCACGTAGTCGCCAGGGTTCAAGGTGCCATAGGCGGCGGTGAACACGCTGTCGAGGTGGCGGTTGGTGGTTTCCACGGTAAGAATACCGCTGCCGGGCATGGCATCACGTGCATTGATCACCAGGTTGAGCAGAGCGCTTTCCAGTTGATTGGGGTCGGCCTCGGCCGTCCACAGGCTGTCGCTGAGGCGCATTTGCAGGGAGATGCTTTCATTGATGCTGCGTTGCAGCAATTCGCCCATGGAGCTGACCAGTTGATTGATCTCCACGGGTTTGGGGTCCAGCGACTGCCTGCGCGAGAACGCCAGCAGGCGATGGGTGAGGCCGGCGGCACGGTTGGCCGAGGTGACACCCAGGTCGATCAGGCCGTCCAGATCGTCCAGCTTGCCCCGCGCTATACGCCTTCGCAGCAACTCCAGGCTGCCGATGATGCCGGTCAGCATGTTGTTGAAGTCATGGGCGATGCCGCCGGTCAATTGGCCGACGGCCTCCATTTTCTGCGACTGGCGCAAGGCTTCTTCATTGCTGCGCAGTTGCGCGGTACGCTCTTCCACCTGCTGTTCGAGGGACTCCAGGGTGCGTTGCAGGCGCAACTCACTGGCGCTCAGGTCGAGCAGGCGGTCCCGTGCTTCGTATTGCCGCCGCCGCCCGCGCAGGGCGGCGCTGACCAGGCTGATCAGGGTCACGGGATGGAACGGACGCTCAAGGAAGGTGACATTGCCCAGCAACCCACTCAGGTGCGATGAGCCGTTTTGCTCGCTGCCGCCGTGATGGGTCATCAGCACAATGGGCAGGTCAGACCAGGCCGGTTGCTGGTGCAGGTACTCCAGCAGGGGGTCCAGGTCCACGCCACGCAAGGCTTCAGCCGCCACAATGAGCAGGCCGGCACCTTCGTTCAACGCTTCGCACAAATCGATGAGATTGCCGACGACCATACCCTGATAACCGGCTTCGTTGAGCATCATCAGCGCCAACGAGCTGTCGCGGCCCAAAGGCGCGAGGATAATGGCGCGTTCAAACACCGGGGACAGAGACGTCACACTCCCTCTTCCTTGAGCAGAGGCGAGCCGGCGCCCATGTAGATCGGTATGCCGCGCAGCACGCCCTGGAAGTTATCCAGCGGTTCGCCGACCGTCATGCCATTGCTGCTGATGCGGTATTCGCGAATCGTCGATTCGTGGGTACCGGTGCGTTTCTTGATGATGGAAATGGCCCGGCGCACCTTGCCCAGCGCTTCGAAATAACGCAGCAGGATCACGGTATCGGCCAGGTAGGTGATGTCTACCGGGGTCTGCATATCGCCGACCAGGCCATGCTGGGCGACGGTCATGAAGGTCGCAGCGCCACGCCGGTTGAGGTACAGCAGCAGTTCGTGCATATGCAGGATCAGTGCGTTCTCTTCCGGCATGGCCGCCTGGTAACCGTTGATACTGTCGATTACTACGGTTTTGATGCCGCCTTCGTCTACGCAGCGGCGTACACGGTGTGAGAATTCACCAGGCGACAGCTCGGCCGCGTCGACCTGTTCGATCAGCAGGTTGCCGGTGGCTTGCAGCGCCGCCAGGTCGATGCCCATATTCTTCATGCGCTCGAACAGCAGGCCCATCTCTTCGTCAAAGATGAACAGCGCGGCTTTTTCCCCTCGCTCGACCGCCGCGGCGGCGAAGACCATGGAGATCAGAGATTTGCCGGTGCCGGCCGGGCCGAGAATCAGGCTGCTGGAGCCGGTCTCGACGCCGCCGCCCATCAATGCATCGAGCTCGGCGATACCGCTGCTCATGGTCTGGCGCGTGTAGCCGCCGCGATGCTCGGCCGCCACCAGGCGCGGAAACACATGCACACCGTCACCCATGATCGTGAAGTCGTGAAAGCCGCCACGGTACTTCTGGCCCCGGTACTTCACTACACGCACCCGGCGACGTTCGGCACCGTAGCTGGGCGTCAGTTCTTCCAGGCGAATCACGCCATGGGCCACGCTGTGCACGGTTTTGTCGAGGGATTCGGTGGTCAGGTCGTCGAGCAGCAGCACGGTGGCGTCATAGCGCACAAAGTAATGCTTGATCGCCAGGATCTGCCGGCGATAGCGCAGGGAGCTCTGCGCCAGCAGGCGGATCTCCGACAGGCTGTCGACCACCACGCGGGTGGGCTTGATGCGTTCCACCACTTCGAAAATCTGCCGAGTAGCTTCGCCCAGTTCCAGATCGGAGGAGTACAGCAGGCTCTGCTGATGCTCGGCGTTGAGCAGACTTTCCGGCGGGGTCAACTCGAAGATATGAATGTTGTCGTCCAAGTCCCAGCCATGAGACTTGGCACCTTGGCGCAGCTCACGTTCGGTTTCGGACAAGGTGATATACAGCGACTTTTCACCGTTTTTCGCGCCGGCCTGCAAAAAGTGCAGGGCGACCGTGGTTTTGCCCGTGCCAGGCTCGCCTTCCAGCAAGAACAAATGGCTGCGTGAGAGGCCCCCGGAAAGAATGTCATCAAGACCTTCGATGCCGGTGGCTGCCTTTTCACTTAAGAGCGAAGTTGATGTAGACAAGAAGTGCCCTCAGGTCACGTACGAATTGGGTGCGCGCCGTTGGACGCGTCATATTCACTTGACCCTGGCGGTCTGTAGCGGTTCAACGTTATTTGTGAGCAACCTGCCAATTTTTACAGGTTTTTGCAGGGCCATCACAGACCCTGTTGCAGGGCCGGATCGTCCGGATTCTGCTGCTCCAGCTGTGCCAGCAGTACCTGGACGTTCTGCAATTGGCCGCTTTCTTTCCAATAATTGACCAGCAACACACGCGCTTTTCGATTGGCCGGGTGGCGCTGGACGATGTCTTCCAGCTGCCGCTGGGCCGCCTCAAGCTCGTCCTGGTCGTGCAAAGTGGTGGCCAGGTCGAAGCGGTAATCCTGATTGTCCGGCTCAAGCTCTACCGCCTTGGACAGGCCGAGCAAGGCGTAGGGGCGCTCGCCATGGTGCAGCAGCCACATACCCAGGGCGTGTTGCAGGTAGGCCGACTCCGGGTGCGCCGCCAATTGCTGCGCCAGCAGCTGACGCGATTCGTCGGTCTTGCCCTGTTTATCCAGCAACTCGATCTGCGCCACCACCGCTTGCAGGTTGTCCGGTTGCAAACGCATGGCCTGCTGCAACGCATGTTGCGCATCCGCCAGCAGGGCGCTGTGGATATACAGACGCGCCAATTGAATCCAGCCTTCGGCGGTCTCGGGCTGGGCCTTGAGGGTTTTGGCGAATTCGTCGAGCACTTGCTGCAGCGGGCCGAAATACAGGCCCAGGGTATCCGGCGACAGGCCGAGCAGGGCGTTGGCGGCGGCAAAGCGCACGTGCTGTTCGGGGTCCTCCAGCACCGGGCCGAGCAGCAAGGTGCGCTGGCCGGTCGGCACCAGGCCGACAATGCTGTGGATCGCCGCTTCACGCACCACGGGCGAGGCATCAGCCAGGTCTTTATCCGCCAGCTTCAGCGCTTGGGGGCTGGGGTAGTTGGGCAGCTCGGCATGCAGCGCGGCGCGGCGCTCAGGTGACAGGTCCGGCCGCCCCAGCTGTTGATACAACACTCGCGCCGCCCCCGGCTCGCCATTGCGCGCCTGCTTCAAGGCCTTGGAATAACCCTGGGCAATCGCCGGGAGCGCGGCCACGGGCGTTGTGCGGGAGAAAAACCAGGTGATCAACACAATCGACAACAGGGCGCACAGGCCGATGATGGAGTAACGGCGTGACTTTGACATGCAGGCGTCCGAAGGCAGGGTACGGGTACAAAGTCGCAAGCTTCGGCCAGTGCAGGGCGAGTGTCAAACCGGATTGGCCAAACCAGTCAGCCATGTTGGCGGCTTTGACCATTGCTGGTGGCAGCGCTGTGGAGCGACTATTTGCAGGCGATTGACCTGGTTTGGAAGTGTCCTTAAAACAAAAACACACAAGGAACCGAAGCGATGCGTGATTACCTGGCCGCCACCACCGAATTCGATTACCAGCACACCGTCGACATGACGCTGGCCGGCAACCTGCAGGCCCTCAACGCCTGTGTGGAATGCTGTGACCGTCACGCACTGCCCGGGCGTATTGCGCTGTTCTGGGAGGGCAAGGACGGGCGCAGCGCCACGGTCACCTTTACCGACTTGCAGGACCAGGCCGCACGCTTTGCCAATTTCCTGCTGGGGCAGGGCATCAAGCGTGGTGACAAAGTCGCCGGCTTGTTGCCGCGCACGGCCGAACTGCTGGTGGTGGTCCTGGCCACCTGGCGTATCGGCGCGGTCTATCAACCCTTGTTCACCGCGTTCGGGCCCAAGGCCATCGAGCATCGTCTGAACAGTTCCGGCGCCGCCCTGGTGGTCACCGATGCGGTGAATCGGCCCAAGCTCGCGGACGTGGAGGGCTGCCCGACCATCGTGACGGTCACCGGGGCCAAAGGCGAAGGCCTGGTGCGCGGCGATTTCAGCTTCTGGGCCGAACTGCCCCATTATTCCAATACCTGCGAGCCGGTACTGCTGGGGGCGGACGAGCCCTTTTTGCTGATGTTCACCTCGGGCACCACCGGGCCGTCCAAAGCCCTGTCGGTACCGCTCAAGGCGATTGTCGCATTCCAGGCCTATACCCGCGACGCGGTGGACCTGCGCCCCGAAGACGCATTCTGGAACGTGGCCGATCCGGGCTGGGCCTACGGCATCTATTTTGGCGTGACCGGGCCGCTGTCCATGGGGCATCCGATTACCTTCTACGATGGTCCCTTTACCCTGGAAAGCACCTGCCGGGTCATCAACAAGTACGGCATCACCAACCTGACCGGCTCGCCCACCGCGTATAGACTATTGATTGCCGGCGGCGAGCAGTTCGCCCGTTCGATCAAGGGCCGGTTGCGCATCGTCAGCAGCGCCGGCGAGCCCTTGAACCCCGAGGTGATTCGCTGGTTTGCCGACAACCTCGGCGTGACCATTCACGACCACTACGGACAAACCGAGCTGGGCATGGTGCTGTGCAATCACCACGGCCTGGCGCATCCGGTGCATATCGGCGCGGCGGGGTTCGCTTCGCCCGGGCATCGCATCGTGGTACTGGATGACAACCACCAGGAATTGCCTGCCGGTCAGCCCGGCATTCTCGCCATCGACCGCGAGCAATCGCCGATGTGCTGGTTCGCAGGCTACGACGGCGTGAAAACCAAAGCCTTTGTCGGCAAGTACTACCTCAGCGGCGATACCGTGGAGCTCAACCCGGACGGCAGTATCAGTTTTGTCGGGCGCAGTGATGACGTGATTACCACCTCCGGCTACCGCGTGGGGCCGTTCGACGTGGAAAGCGCGCTGGTCGAACACCCGGCCGTGATCGAAGCCGCCGTGGTCGGCAAACCTTGCCCGGAGCGCACCGAACTGGTGAAAGCCTTTGTGGTGATCAACGAGCAATACCGCGCCACCCCGGAACTCGCCGAAGAATTGCGCCTGCACGTGCGTCAACGCCTGGCGGCCCATGCGTATCCGCGGGAAATCGAATTCGTCAGCGACTTGCCCAAGACCCCCAGCGGCAAGCTGCAACGCTTCATCTTGCGTAATCAGGAAATCGCCAAGGCCCAGGCGGCCGTGGCGTGATCTTTTCAAAAGGAAACAGTGATGCAGATTGAAAACAAGGTATTCCTGGTCAGCGGCGGTGCGTCGGGCCTCGGCGCTGCCACTGCCGACATGCTGATCGCGGCGGGCGCCAAGGTCATGCTGGTGGACCTCAACGCCGACGCCGTTGCCGCCAAGGCCAGCCAGCTTGGCGACAACGCCCGCAGCGCCGTGGCGGACATCAGCCAGGAAGCGGCGGCCGAAGCCGCCGTCCACGCCACGGTTGCCGCCTTTGGTGGTTTGCACGGGCTGGTCAACTGCGCCGGTGTGGTGCGTGGCGAGAAGATTCTCGGCAAGGACGGCCCGCACGCCCTGGCCAGTTTTGCCCAGGTGGTCAACGTCAACCTGATCGGTAGCTTCAACCTGTTGCGCCTGGCCGCTGCGGCCATCGCTGAAACCGACGCGGACGCCGATGGCGAACGCGGTGTCATCATCAATACCGCCTCGGTGGCGGCGTTCGACGGGCAGATCGGCCAGGCCGCGTATGCCGCCTCCAAGGGCGCGATTGCCAGCCTCACCTTGCCGGCCGCGCGCGAACTGGCACGGTTCGGTATCCGTGTGATGACCATCGCCCCCGGCATCTTCGAAACCCCGATGATGGCCGGCATGACCCCGCAGGTACGCGAGGCCCTGGCCGCCGGCGTGCCGTTCCCGCCACGCCTGGGCAAACCCGTCGAATATGCGGCCCTGGTGCGGCATATCATTGAAAACAGCATGCTCAATGGCGAGGTGATCCGTCTCGACGGCGCCTTGCGCATGGCAGCCAGGTAAGGAGGCATCATTCATGAATGACCCTATCGTTATTGTCAGCGCCGTGCGCACGCCCATGGGCGGGTTCCAGGGCGACCTCAAGGGCCTGACCGCACCGCAACTGGGTGCCGCCGCGATTCGTGCGGCGGTCGAGCGCGCCGGTATCGCCAACGACGCCGTCGACGAAGTGTTGTTTGGCTGTGTACTGCCCGCAGGCCTCGGCCAGGCGCCGGCACGCCAGGCAGCGCTGGGCGCCGGGCTGGACAAATCCACCCGTTGCACCACGCTCAACAAGATGTGCGGCTCGGGCATGCAAGCGACGATTATGGCTCACGATGCCTTGCGCGCCGGCAGTGTCGACGTGGTGATCGCCGGCGGCATGGAGAGCATGTCCAACGCGCCGTACCTGCTCGACCGCGCCCGCAGCGGCTATCGCATGGGGCACGGCAAGGTCCTCGACCACATGTTCCTCGACGGCCTGGAAGACGCCTACGACAAGGGCCGCCTGATGGGCACCTTTGCCGAAGACTGCGCCGAGCACAACGGGTTTACCCGTCAAGCCCAGGACGCCTTTGCGATTGCCTCCCTGACGCGCGCGCAGGAGGCCATCACCCACGGCAGTTTTGCCGCTGAAATCGTTCCGGTGCAGGTCACTGTCGGCAAAGAGCAGAAAACCATCCTGCATGACGAACAGCCGCCCAAGGCCAGGCTGGACAAGATCGCCAGCCTGAAGCCGGCCTTCCGCGAAGGCGGCACGGTCACCGCAGCCAACTCCAGCTCGATCTCCGATGGCGCGGCGGCGCTGTTGCTGATGCGCGAATCCGAGGCAAGCAAGCGCGGCCTCAAACCCCTGGCGGTGATTCATGGGCATGCGGCGTTTGCCGATGAGCCGGGGCTGTTTCCGGTGGCGCCTGTTGGGGCGATACGTAAGTTGATGGGCAAAACCGGCTGGAGCCTGGAGGATGTCGACCTGTTCGAGATCAATGAAGCGTTCGCGGTGGTCAGCCTGGTCACCATGAGCAAACTGGAAATTCCCCACGACAAGGTCAACGTGCACGGCGGCGCCTGTGCCCTGGGCCATCCGATCGGTGCCTCAGGCGCGCGCATCCTGGTGACGCTGCTCTCGGCCCTGCGCCAGAAAGGCCTCAAGCGCGGCGTTGCGGCAATCTGCATCGGCGGTGGTGAAGCCACGGCCATGGCCGTTGAATGCCTGTATTAAGGACTGACCATGCTGCCTAATGACGAACAACTGCAAATCAGCGACGCGGCCCGGCAATTTGCCCAGGAACGCTTGAAACCGTTCGCCGCCGAATGGGACCGCGACCATCGCTTTCCCCGGGAGGCCATCGGTGAGATGGCCGAACTGGGCTTTTTCGGCATGCTGGTGCCGGAACACTGGGGTGGCTGCGACACCGGTTACCTGGCCTACGCCATGGCCCTGGAAGAAATCGCCGCCGGCGATGGCGCCTGCTCGACCATCATGAGCGTGCACAACTCGGTGGGTTGCGTGCCGATCCTCAAGTTCGGCAGTGACCAGCAGAAAGAACAGTTCCTCAAGCCCCTGGCCAGCGGAGCGATGCTCGGCGCCTTTGCGTTGACCGAACCCCAGGCCGGCTCCGACGCCAGCAGCCTTAAAACCCGCGCACGCCTTGAGGGCGACCATTACGTGCTCAACGGCTGCAAACAATTCATCACCTCGGGGCAGAACGCCGGTGTGGTGATTGTGTTTGCGGTCACCGACCCGGCGGCGGGCAAGCGTGGCATCAGTGCGTTTATCGTGCCCACCGATTCGCCGGGCTACAGCGTCGCGCGGGTCGAGGACAAGCTGGGGCAGCACGCCTCGGATACCTGCCAGATCCTGTTTGAAGACCTTAAGGTGCCGCTTGCCAACCGCCTGGGCGAGGAGGGCGAGGGCTACCGGATCGCCCTGGCCAACCTTGAAGGCGGGCGCGTAGGCATTGCCGCGCAATCGGTGGGCATGGCCCGTGCGGCGTTTGAGGCGGCCCGTGATTACGCCCGTGAGCGTGAAAGCTTCGGCAAGGCCCTGATCGAACACCAGGCCGTCGCCTTTCGCCTGGCGGACATGGCCACGCAGATTGCCGTGGCCCGGCAGATGGTGCACTACGCGGCAGCCCTGCGCGATAGCGGCAAGCCGGCCCTGGTCGAGGCGTCCATGGCCAAGCTGTTCGCCTCCGAAATGGCCGAGAAAGTCTGCTCTGCCGCCTTGCAAACCCTGGGCGGTTACGGTTATCTGAGCGACTTCCCCCTGGAGCGGATCTACCGCGATGTGCGGGTCTGCCAGATTTACGAAGGCACCAGCGATATCCAGCGTATGGTCATCTCACGCAATCTTTAAGGAGCCGATACATGAGTTACGAAACCATTTTGCTCGAAGTCCAGGGCCGCGTCGGGCTGATTACCCTCAATCGCCCGCAGGCGCTGAACGCCTTGAACGCCCAACTGGTCAGTGAGTTGAACCAGGCGCTGGATGGCCTGGAAGCCGACCCGCAGATCGGCTGCATCGTGCTGACCGGCTCCAAGAAAGCCTTCGCCGCCGGCGCCGACATCAAGGAAATGGCCGAGCTGACTTACCCGCAGATCTACCTGGACGACCTGTTCAGCGACAGCGACCGCGTGGCCAACCGCCGCAAGCCGATCATTGCCGCCGTGAACGGTTTTGCCCTGGGTGGCGGCTGCGAACTGGCCCTGATGTGCGACTTTATCCTGGCCGGTGACGGCGCCAAGTTCGGCCAGCCGGAGATCAACCTTGGCGTACTGCCTGGCATGGGCGGCACCCAGCGTCTTACGCGGGCGGTGGGCAAGGCCAAGGCCATGGAAATGTGCCTGACCGGGCGCTTCATCGACGCCGTGGAAGCGGAACGCTGCGGCATCGTCGCGCGCATCGTGCCCGCCGACGAGCTGCTGGACGAAGCCTTGAAAGTCGCCACCCTGATCGCCGGTAAATCAGTGCCGATCAGCATGATGGTCAAGGAAAGCGTAAACCGCGCATTTGAAGTGAGCCTGTCCGAAGGCGTACGTTTCGAGCGCCGCGTATTCCACGCAGCGTTTGCGACCCAGGACCAGAAAGAGGGAATGGCAGCGTTCGTGGCCAAACGTACGCCCGCGTTCAAGGACAAATAACGAGATTCTCACATTCCATGGAGATCCAAATGTGCGAGGGGGCTTGCTCCCGATAGCGGTGTGACAGTCAACCAACATATTGACTGATCCACCGTCATCGGGAGCAAGCCCCCTCCCACAGTTTGCCCGCGGTGTGTCAGGCAGAGCGGGTGGTTCTGCATGATCGGCAAGGCACCAGCGTTCAAAGACAAGTAGCCCAAGCCTTCACAACACAGCAGATCCAAATGTGGGAGGGGGCTTGCCCCCGATAGCGGTGTGACAGTCACCAAGATATTGACTGATCTACCGTCATCGGGGGCAAGCCCCCTCCTACAGTTTTGCCCGCGGCGTGTCAGTCAGAGCGGGTGGTTCTGCATGATCGGCCAGGCGCCGATATTCAATGCAGGTAATCCAGACTTCAACAACACAGCAGATCCAAATGTGGGAGGGGGCTTGCCCCCGATAGCGGTGTGACAGTCAACCAACACATTAACTGATCCGCCGCCATCGAGAGCAAGCCCCCTCCCACAGTTTTACCCCTGTGTGTCAGTCAGAGTGGGTAGTGCTTCAGTTCCCTGGCAATGACCATGCGCTGAATCTCGCTGGTGCCTTCGTAAATCTGCGTGATCCGCGCATCCCGGTAGTAGCGTTCCACCGGGTAGTCTTCCAGGTACCCATACCCACCATGAATCTGCATCGCCTTGGAGCAGACCTTTTCGGCCATTTCCGAGGCGAACAGCTTGGCCTGGGACGCTTCGGACAGGCATGGCTTGCCGGCGCTGCGCAGGCGTGCGGCGTGCAGGATCAACAGGCGTGCCGCGTTCAGCTGGGTTTGCATATCGGCCAGCAGGTTGGCCACGCTCTGGTGTTCGATAATCGCTTTGTCGAACTGCACCCTATCCCGGGCATAGGCCAGCGCCGCTTCAAAGGCGGCCCGCGCGATGCCCAGGGCCTGGGCGGCGATGCCGATACGTCCTCCCTCCAGGTTGGACAGGGCAATGGCCAGGCCTTTGCCGCGCTCGCCGAGCAGGTTGGCTTCGGGCACCGCGCATTGGTTGAAGGTGACGGCGCAGGTGTCGGACGCCCGAATGCCCATCTTGTGTTCAGTGCGGTCTACCACAAATCCCGGGGTGTCAGTGGGCACCAGGAACGCCGAAATGCCTTTCTTGCCCAGCTCCGGGTCGGTCACGGCAAACACAATGGCCAACTGGGCGCGCTTGCCGTTGCTGACGAACTGCTTGGCACCATTGATTACCCACTGGCCGTCGCGCAGTTCGGCGCGGGTGCGCAGGTTGTGGGCTTCGGAACCGGCCTGGGGCTCGGTCAGGCAGAAGCAGCCGATGGCCTGGCCACTGGCGAGAGCGGCCAGCCAGGTGTGCTTCTGTGCGTCTGTGCCGTAGTTGAGGACCGGGCCGCAACCCACTGAATTATGGATACTCATCAAGGCGCCAGTAGCACCATCGCCCGCAGAGATTTCCTCCACGGCCAGGGCATAGGCGACGTAATCCACGTAAGTGCCGCCCCATTCCTCCGGGACCACCATACCGAGCAGGCCCAACTCGCCCATCTTGGCCACCAGCGCATCGTCGATCCAGCCGGCCTTTTCCCAGGCCTGGGCATGGGGTGCGATTTCACCACGGGCAAAATCACGCGCCATGTCGCGGATCATCACTTGTTCTTCTGTGTATTCAAGATCTTGCATGGCTTATTTCTCAATCTGCGCGAAGTCACGGAAGAAGCTTTCGACATGGCTGGCGTCCAGCGCATGCACCGTTGGCGGATTCCACTGCGGTTTTTTGTCCTTATCGATGATCAAGGCGCGGACCCCTTCGATCAGGTCGCCACGGGCGAACCACTGGCGGTCCAGATGCAGCTCCAGGGCAAAGCACTGCTCCAACCGCAGGTGGCGCCCACGGCGCAACATCTGCAGGGTGACAGCCATGGCCAGGGGCGAGCGGGTCTGCATCAGGTCGGCGGTGGCCTGACCCCAGTCGTGGCTATCGGCGACGGTGACCTGCTGAAGTTGCTCGACAATGCTTGGCACGTCCGGCAGGGCGAAGAAATGGTCGATTGCCGGACGCAAGGCCGCCAGCGGCGGATCAGGCAATTGCTGCACGGCCAGTTGGGCGAGCACGCCTTGCAGGTCCTTGAGGGGAGAATCGCGCCATTGCAGGCTATCGAGCCTTTGCGCAAGCTCGGTCAATCGGGCGCTGTCCAGGTACCAATCCGCCAGGCCGCAGTACAAGGCGTCCGCCGCACGGATCTGCACGCCGGTAACGCCCAGGTAGATCCCCAGCTCCCCGGGGATGCGCGGCAGGAAATAGCTGCCACCCACATCCGGGAAATACCCAATGGCCACTTCGGGCATGGCCAGACGACTGCGCTCGGTCACCACGCGCAGGTCGGCGCCTTGCACCAGGCCCATGCCGCCGCCGAGCACGAAGCCGTCCATCAATGCCAGTACGGGTTTGGGGTAGTGGTGGAGGATAAGGTCAAGTGCGTATTCCTCCACGAAGAAGTCTTCATGCAGGGTGTCGCCGCGCTTGAAACTGTCGTACAGGGAACGGATATCGCCGCCGGCACAAAAGGCCCTGTCGCCGGAGCCGCGCAGCGCCACGGCGTATACCCGCGGGTCATCGGCCCAGGCCTGCAGCTGCGTGGTCATCCGCCGCACCATGTCCAGGGTGATGGCATTCAAACCGGCGGGGCGGTTGAGGGTGAGGTAACCGATATGGTTACGCACCTCACTCAGTATTTCCTGCTGCTGAATATCGGTGTGGCTTGCTTCGGGGGACACCTGAGCAGTCATCACTAACTCCCTGCTTTTATTGTTCTTTATCAAGATGTTCTGGGGCGAACCATCGCCTGATCGTACCAGCGCAAATTTGCCACGTACAACCCGGAATCATGCAGGTCGTTGTTGCATTTATGCAGAGCGCGTCAAACCACGCGGCCGGCCAGGACCTCGCCGATGCTGCGGCGTCGCGCGTGACCTTCGGCGGTATGGATCAATTCCTCCAGCGCCGTGGGCTCGACGTCGAAGAACTGCTCCATATCGGCCAGCGCCAGCTTGAGGTCGGCCGCCGTGATGGCCGGGTCGGGTGCGGGCGCACTGCCGATCACCACCGGCAGCGGTGCGGCAGGCGCCTTGGGGTAACGCGTGCGGGTGGCGTTATTGTAGGCCAGCGCGCACGTCAGCAGCGCACCGGCACCGAGCATGACCGGTGCCAGCTCGTGCCAGCCGAGGGCGATGGAGGCTGGGTCGGCCAATACCAGCGTCATCGCCAGGCCACCGGCCGGCGGGTGCAGGCAGCGCAGCCAGCAGATCAGCACAACGGTCATGCCCGCCGCCAGGCAAGCGCTGCCCAGGGTGCGTCCCAACACCCGTGCCACGAGCAGCGCCACCACGGCCGCGCACAGGTAACTGCCCATGATCGACCAGGGTTGCGCCAACGCCCCCGACGACACGGCGAACAACAACACCGCCGACGCCCCCAGTGGGCCCAGCAGATGCAGGGCGACTTCCATGCCAAACACCTGGGCACACACCCAGACACTGAACAGGGCACCCAACGCCATGCCGATGGCGGCGCGGCTCCATTCAGCGGGACGGGTGTTGATGGCGGCAGGTAACCAGCGAGCGAGCATTGAAAAGGGTCCTGAAACGGGGGGCGAAAAAAAGGCCTGCCTGGTTTCCCTGGAAAGCCTTGAACGTTCCAACGTTATTGGGGGAGGAAAGCGTGCAGTGTGCCAACTGGGTTACAGCGACGCCAATGCATATTAATGAGGGTTGAATGCAAAAAATATGTATTCAAGAGGCTTCGCCGAACGGTGTTCGAGCGGCACCCAAGGGCGATGGGGTGCTGATTTTGCCCAGCACAAGGCTATCGAGTTCTTCGTTGAACAAGCGTTTGTGCAGGTTCTCCTGCATACCTGGCTCGTCAGCCAGCGGGCCCTTCAACGCCACCAGTGCGTCGCGTAACCCCATCAGCCGATCCAGTCTCGGCGCCGCTACAGCCAGCCTATCCTCTCGCACGGCATTGACTCCTTGTTGTTATGCAGGTTCGCGACCAGCGTTGTGCCAGACATCGC
Source organism: Pseudomonas sp. 44 R 15 (assembly GCF_900004965.1). NCBI lineage: Bacteria > Pseudomonadati > Pseudomonadota > Gammaproteobacteria > Pseudomonadales > Pseudomonadaceae > Pseudomonas > Pseudomonas sp. 44 R 15. The sequence goes on along the minus strand of NZ_CVTU01000068.1, from coordinate 109,644 downwards.
CTGACGCAGGTGGTAAATAATTAATCCACTTGGCAAGCGAGTCTACAGTTGAGGTTCAGGCGTCGGAAGGCAAAGTGCACCGGCCCTTACGCAAAGCTCTGTAGGTGTTTTCTCGGTGATTTTGATGAAAAACACCCACGGTTTTGTGAGTTGGCGTTATTTCTTACGCGCTCTTTGGAAACACGCTCAGGGAGCGGTGTTTTTCTCCAGATGGAGCAACACATAAGGCGTCTTATCGAATGCCCCAGTGAGCGTCGGCGTGAGCAAACGCAAGCGCGGGTCAGTCAGGTTCTGGAAGTCCTCCTGGCTCATCACCAGCCAGGCCGGCGCCTGAATAGGCTGGAGTTCAACGGGCAATTGGGTAAACAGCGGGACCTTGTCGCAATTGAAGTTGACCATGAACTTGATGGCTTTTGCGTCTTTGCCCAATGCATGCAACACCAGCGGTGCCGGTTGTTGCAGGATCTGCTCCTTGGCCGCCAGCGTGAACGTGCGGGTGTCGTAAAGGCTGCGCTCCAGGGGTTCGACCACTGAGATGTTAGTCGTCCAGACCGCCGCCACCGCAACGAAAGCCGGCCCGACCGCGCGCAGTCGCGCCTTGAACAGTGCCAGCACCGCCAGCCCCTGCAGTACCGCCAGCAGTCCGAACATCAGCCCCAGATCGGCCAGCAGTTCCGGGTAGCGGCGTCGCGCCGCGATCAGGCCGACCGCCAACAGCGCAGGTAGCAGCGTCCACAGCACCAGCATCAAACCGCGCAACCCGCTGAACAGTCGGCCCTGAGCGACCTGGAACGGATACGCAGCAATGATCGCGGCCATTGGCAGCATCGGCAGGATATAACGTGCCTTTTTCGCCTGGGGCACCGACAAGCCAAGCATGACCAAGGCACCGGCCGCCGCGCAGTACAGCACCAGCTTCAGCGCCGGGTCTGCGGCTCGGCGGCCGCCGCTCATCACGGCCAGCAAGACCAGAAGCGCCACCGGGTAGGCCAGTGCGTAGTTGCCCAGGGAACTGGTGAAGTAATACAGCACGCCGCTGGAGCCTTCGCTGCCATCCATGCGCCCCAGAAATTGCATGCGAATCACTTCATGCAGGAAGTCTTCGCCACCGCTGAGCTTGGCCAGCAACAGCAACAGGCCGATACACGCCGCCAGCAACGCCAGCGCCAACAGCCCGAAGCTGAACAATTGCCGCCATTGACGGTTGATCAGGTAATAGCTGCACAGCACTCCGGTAGGGATGACCAGACCAATCGGCCCGCGAATCGCAAAACCGAGCATCAACAGCGCAAACACCCAGTGCAGACGCTTGGCCGCCGAGAAATGATCATGGGCATAACCCAGGTAAAACACGGCCAGCGTCACCGCCGCCAGCATCTGGTCCAGGGAGACGGCGCGGGTTTCGCTGATAAAGGTGCTGCTGAGCAGCAACATGGCGATGCTCAGCACGCCCCAGCGCTGGGAGTAGGGCGCGGTGAGTCGATACACCAGCACTACGATGCAAGCCGAGGCGACAGCACTGGGCAGCCAGGCCGTGAGGCTGGTGACCTCGCCCAATGGCAGGGACAATAACCAGGTCAGCAGGGTCGAGGTGGCCAGGTAGTCTGCATACGGCTGGCCGTAGGTGGTGGGAAAAAAGCTCGGGCCATGGCGCAGCATCTCCTGGGCAAATACCACGAAGCGCGAGTCGAAGCCGATAATTGCCTGGTGCCAGTTGCCGGCGATGAATAGCACCAGTGCCAGAAGCCCCAAACCCAGTGACTGTAGACGGATTGTCGGATTGAGCAGGGGCGGGTGCGCATTGTTCACTTATCAGCCTGCCTTGGCCTGTGGCATCCAGTTTTGCTGGGGGATCGGCAAGTCGCAGGAGTCACCACGGCCGATAGGGAAATACTTGAAGCCCTTGCGCGTCAGGCGCTCGCCGTCGTACAGATTGCGCCCGTCAAAGATCACCGGGGTTTTCAGGCGCTGGTGGATCAGGTCGAAGTCCGGCGCCTTGAATTGCTGCCACTCGGTGCAGACGATCAGCGCATCGGCGCCGCCCAGGGTGGACTCCGGCGTGCCCATCAGCATCAAGCGCGGGTCATCGCCATAGATGCGCTGGGTTTCCTGCATGGCTTCGGGGTCGAAGGCACGTACGTTGGCGCCGGCCTCCCAGAGCGCTTCCATGAGCACGCGGCTCGGCGCGTCGCGCATGTCGTCGGTATTGGGTTTGAAGGCCAGGCCCCACAAGGCGAACGTCTTGCCGCGCAGGTCACCCTTGAAAAACGCGTTGATGCGCTCGAACAGCTTGCCTTTCTGGCGCTGGTTGATCGCTTCCACGGCTTCGAGCAGGTCGCTGGAGCAGTTGGCCTGCTTGGCGCTGTGGATCAGGGCGCGCATGTCTTTGGGAAAGCATGAGCCGCCATAGCCGCAACCTGGATAAATGAAGTGGTAGCCGATGCGCGAGTCGGCACCAATGCCCAGGCGCACGGCTTCGATGTCGGCGCCCAGGTGTTCGGCCAGTTCGGCGATCTGGTTGATGAAGCTGATCTTGGTGGCGAGCATGCAGTTGGCGGCGTATTTGGTCAGTTCGGCGCTGCGCAGGTCCATGAAGATGATGCGGTCATGGTTGCGGTTGAACGGTGCGTACAGTTCGCGCATCACCTCCCGTACTTCTTCGCGCTCGCAACCGATGATGATGCGGTCCGGGCGGCGGCAGTCGGCCACGGCCGAGCCTTCCTTGAGAAATTCCGGGTTGGAGACGATATCGAATTGCAGCTCACGGCCGGCGGCGCGCAGGTTCTTGCGGATGTGGTCGCGCAAGGTATCGCCGGTACCCACCGGCACCGTGGATTTTTCCACCAGGATCACCGGTGCCACGCGATGGCGGGCGACTGCATCACCCACCGACAGCACATATTTGAGATCGGCCGAACCGTCTTCATCCGACGGCGTGCCCACCGCAATGAACAGCACTTCACCGTGCTCGACGGCAAGTTTTTCGTCGTAGGTGAAATGCAGGCGTCCGCTTTCCAGGTTTTCCTTGACCATGGCCGCCAGGCCGGGCTCGAAGATGGTCACGTGGCCCTTCTGCAGCGACTCGACCTTGCGCTGGTCAACGTCCATGCAAATAACATCGTGACCGACTTCGGCTAATACCGTGGCCTGTACCAGGCCGACGTAACCACTACCAAATACACTGATTTTCATGGGGTATTCCTGGGACTTGAGGTGCTAGCACGACGAGAGTTGATGACCATTACGCCGAGGATGACCAACGCCACCCCCAGGGTTTTCGATAGCGAAAAGTGTTCGTTGAAGACCGGCAGGCAGGCCGCCAGCAGGTACACCAGCGCGTAGCTGATGCTGAGCAGTGAATACGCACGCCCCAGGGGCAGGTGCTTCAGCGCGCCGAGCCAGCAGAGCATCGACAGCGCATAGGCGATGATCGCCAGGATCACCACGCCCAGGGCGCTGGGGTCGATGCTGCCGGTGCTCAAGGCGTTCGGCCACTGATCCGGCAGCGGCAGCCGCGTCATGCTCCAGCGCATGCCCAATTGGGCGGCGCTGACCAGGCCGACGCTGCCCAGGGCCAGGGCGAAACCGCGTGTCCGGCTCATACCTGGCGCCCCAACAGCACGACACCCGCGATGACCAGCACCACGCCCAGCCAGTGGCGGCCATCGATGGGCTCGGCAAACACAAAGCGCGCCATCAGCGTGACCAACACAAAGTTCAGGCTGAGCATCGGGTAGGCAATGCCCACTTCCAGGCGCTGCAGCACCAGCAACCACACCAGCAAGCCGAGGCCCAGGCACACCAGCGCCGACCACAACCAGGGTGAGCGCAACTTCAGCGCCCAACCGTCGGGCACGTCACGCCAGCTTTCCACGGCAAACTTCTGCGAGACCTGGCCCATGCAGGTGAGCAGGCAGGCCGTGAGCAATAGAAGCAAGGTAATCATGGCGCGACCTGCGGGAAAATCAGAATCACGATATTGCCTTGGGCATACCGCTGGCCGTCCGGAGGCAGCAGTGCGAGTTCTTCCTTCTCGCCCTGGCTGTTGACGCGCATCACCACGCCCACCGCACCGCTGCGGCGGGTTTGCGCCATCCAGGCCTGGATTTGATTGCGGTCAACCAGGCGCTGGGCGGTATCGGCGTAGGCCAGCCCGTATTTCACCTCGCCAGAGGTGTTGTAGAGGGTGATGTCGGGCCGTTTCAGCCGCCAGGCCAGCGCTGCGGACGCACCCAGGTCGTTGCTCAACAGCGCAACGGAGGGCTTGAGTTCTTCGGCGTGATCGATGATGAACTGGTCCGGCGTCTTGTTATAAACCACCGAATGGGGCAGGGCGGCGGGCAACAAGACCACCAGCAAGCCACTGCCGATCAGCGGCGCGGCCCACAGTTTCACCGGGCGTACTGCCTGCAGCAGGTTGGCCAGGATCCAGCCGAACACGCCGATAAATACCAGCACCAGGCTGAGGGTTTCCTCACCGGGTTCGTACAGCGGCTTCTTCCATTGGAACCAGATGAGCGCCAACAGCACGAGCACACCGATCGCCAGGTTCAACCAACCGTTGATGCGCAATACGCGGCCCCGGCCTTGAGCGAGCTTGTCACTCAACGTCGAACCCATCAGCAATGCCAGGGGCAACAGGCACGGCATGATGTAGGAGGGCAGCTTGCCCTTGGCCAGGCTGAAGAATGCCAGCGGCATCAACAGCCACAGCAGCAGGAACGCGGTTTTCGGCAGGCGCTTGTCTGACCATGCCTGCTTGAGCGTGGACGGCAACAGGGCCACCCACGGCAACGTGAAGGCAACCAGCAATGGCAGGTAGTACCAGACCGGTTCGGCATGCTGGGCATCTGCACCGGCGAAGCGCTGGATATGCTCATGCCAGAAGAAGAAGTGCCAGTAATCCGGCTCTTGCAGGTGCACGGCCAATGCCCAGGGCAAGCTGATCAGGATCGCCACGGCCACGGCCACCGGGCCGAACTTGAACAATTCAACCGAACGTTTCTGCCAGAGCGCGTAGGGCAGGGCGATCAATACCGGCAGCAGCCACGCCAGGAAGCCTTTGGTCATGAAGCCCATGCCGCAGGCCAGGCCCAACAAGGCCCAGGCCCCCAGTCGAGCACGACGGGTAGTGCTGTCGAAGCAGAACCACAAGGCAGCACCGGTCAGGTTGACCCAGAACGTGAATTGAGGGTCCAGGTTGGCGTAGCCACCCAGCATCGCCACGCTGACGAAACTCATGTACAGCACGCAGCTGACCAGGCTTTTTTGCGGGTCGTTCCACAAGCGGCGTGATACCAGATAAACCAGCAGAATGCTCAGCCCGGTGCTCAAGGCCGAGGCAAAACGCACTCCGAACAGGTTCTGCCCGAAGATCGCCTGGCCCAGCGCAATCATCCAGTAGCCGGCGGCGGGTTTTTCGAAGTAGCGAATGCCCATGAAGTGCGGCGCGGCCCACTTGCCGGTGAGCAGCATTTCCTGGCTGATCTGCGCATAGCGGGTTTCATCGGGAATCCACAGCCCGTGGGTCGCCAGCGGTAACAGGTAAACCACCCCGAACGCCAACAAAAGCAGGGGCAATGCCCAGCGACGGATCATGCCTGCTGTACTCCAAGCCAGCCCTCGCGGCCGCTCAATGCGCCACGCACCAACTGTTGCTGGGGCAGGGTGGTCACATCCGCAGGCAGCAGCTCGCCCAGGGGTTTGAAGTCGATGCCGCGCTGCCCTGCCTGGGCGAGCAACTGGCGAAAATCATTGGCCATCAGAATCCCTTCTACTTCTGCGTGGATCGTATAGACGTTCAGCGTCGAGGCGCTGAACCGATCCAGGATGAAACGGTTGAAGTCTGTGGCAGCCACCACCGGCCCGACGACTTCGTCGAAGGTCGGCAGGTCCACCGGAATTTGTGGGGTGCCCGCGCTGCCATCGGCCAGGGTTGGTCGAAACAGGCTGGTGCCCCGGCAATCGCTGTTGTAGCGAAAATTGAAGGCTTGTTTGGCTTGCACCACACGTTCGTCGGCGCGCCAACCGGCGGCCGCCGAACAGTCGATACGCTCGCCAAGGATGTCGCTCAGGGTGTCCACGCCGCGCCGGATCTGCTCGACCAGCTGTGCGTCGCTCCAGCGCCCGGTATTGGCCTGCCAGCCATGGTGATCCCAGGCGTGCAGGCCGACTTCATGCCCGGCGGCCTTGGCCTGGCGCATCAGATGCCCCAGGTCGCGGCCAATCGGTTTGCCCGGCCAGGCGGTGCCGGCCAGCAAAATGTCCCAGCCATACAGGCCGGCGGCATTGGAACGGAGCATTTTCCACAGGAACTGCGGGCGGATCAGGCGCCACAAGTGGCGCCCCATATTGTCCGGCCCGACGCTGAAGAAAAACGTCGCCTTGACCCCGGCTTCGTCCAGGGACTCGAGCAGCCGCGGCACACCATCACGGGTGCCACGGTAGGTGTCGACGTCGATGCGAAGGCCTGCCTGCATTACTTTTTATCCGCTATTTCAAGCATGGCTTCACGCAGGAAGAAATCCAGCGTGTTGCCGATGGTTTCGCTCATCTCCACGGTCGGCTCCCAGTTCAGCAGGCGCTTGGCGTTGTCGATGCTAGGCTTGCGGTGGGCCACGTCCTGGTAACCGGTGCCGTAGAACGCCTTGCTCTCCACGTCGCGGAAACCGGCGAACGGTGGGAAGTTGTGGCGCAGCGGGTGCGCTTCGAACTGACGCAGCAGCTCTTCGCCCAACTGGCGGATGCTGGCTTCGTTTTCCGGGTTGCCGATGTTGATGATCTGGCCGTCGCAGACACCGTTTTCGTTATCGATTATGCGCGCCAGGGCTTCGATGCCGTCGGCGATGTCGGTGAAGCAACGCTTCTGCTCGCCACCGTCGAACAGGCGGATCGGCGTGCCTTCCACCAGGTTCAGGATCAATTGGGTGATGGCACGGGAGCTGCCGATACGCGCCGAGTCCAGGCGATCAAGGCGCGGGCCCATCCAGTTGAACGGACGGAACAGGGTGAATTTCAGCCCCTTGTCGCCGTAGGCCCAGATCACGCGGTCGAGCAGTTGCTTGGAGACCGAGTAGATCCAGCGTTGCTTGTTGACCGGGCCGACCACCAGGTTGGAGGTGTCTTCGTCGAAGTACTGGTCCTGGCACATGCCATAGACTTCGGAAGTCGATGGGAAGATCACGCGCTTGTTGTACTTGACGCAGTAACGCACCAGCTTGAGGTTTTCTTCGAAATCCAGCTCGAACACGCGCAGCGGGTTGCGGGTGTATTCGATCGGGGTGGCGATGGCCACCAGCGGCAGCACCACGTCGCATTTTTTGATGTGGTACTCGATCCACTCGGTGTGGATGCTGATATCGCCTTCCACATAGTGGAAGTTGGGGTGGCTGCGCAGGCGCTCGATGGCGTCGGAGCCGATATCCAGGCCGTAGACTTCGTAACGGTCGTCGCGCAGCAGGCGCTCGGACAGGTGGTTACCGATAAAGCCGTTCACCCCCAGGATCAGCACGCGGGTACGGCGTGGCTTGCGGCCCGACTCGGCGCCGCGCAGCACGGAGCCGTCCACCAGGCCCAGTTCATCGGCCAGGGAAGGCCCGGCCAGGTACAGGCCGTTGTCGTTGCGCTGGCCGAACTTGACCACCAGTGAGTCTTCGCCACAGGCAATGCGCAGCGGGTTGACGCTGATTACGCGGCCCGGCGCCAAACCGTCGTTGCCTTTGACCACCTCGGCCTGCCACACGATGAGCTTGTGCTCGCCGACCGCGCAAAAGGCGCCAGGGTAAGGTTGCGTTACGGCGCGGACCAGGTTGAACAGTTGTTCGGCGGGGTTTTTCCAGTCGATCTTGCCATCGGCGGCGGTACGGCGACCAAAGCAGGTCGCCTGGCTTTCGTCCTGGGCCGTTTCGCTCAGTTTGCCCAGGGCCAGTTGCGGCAGGGCGTCGCGCAGCAGGTTGCTGGCGGCATCACGCAGTTTGGCGTGCAGGCTCAGGCCGGTGTCGCTGCGCTCGATGCTGACTTTCTGCTGGGCCAGGATCGCACCGGCATCGGCACGCTTGACCATGCGGTGCAGGGTCACGCCGGTTTCGGTTTCACCGTTGACCAGCACCCAGTTGGCCGGTGCGCGGCCACGGTATTTGGGCAGCAGCGAACCATGCAGGTTGAACGCGCCGTGGCGGGCGGTGGCCAGCAGTGGCTCGCTCAACAGGTTGCGGTAGTAGAAGGAAAAGATGAAATCCGGGTTCAGCTTGGCGATGCGTTCGACCCACAGCGGGTGGTTAGCGTCTTCCGGAGCGTGCACCGGGATACCGTTGCGGGCACACAGCTGTGCGACGGAGCCGTAGAAGTTGTTTTCCTTGGGGTCATCGGCATGGGTGAACACCGCAGCGATGTCGTAACCCGCATCGAGCAGGGCTTCAATACCGGCACAGCCAATATCGTGGTAGGCGAAGACAACGGCTTTTGAACTCATGACTGGACCTGATCGGAAGTAGAAGTAGAAGTATGGGAAGACACCAGGCCATCAACGACGACCACGGGAGCCGGTGCTGCCGGTTGGTTGCGCAGCACTTTTTCAATGAAGAAACGCGGGCGGGCCCGCACATCGCTGTACATGCGGCCCAGGTATTCACCCAGCAGGCCCATGCCGATGAACTGGCCACCGGTGAACACGAAGAGCACGGCAAACAGCACGAACAGGCCGTCACCCGCCCAGCCGGCACCGAAGGCCAGGCGCATGACGATCAGCGCAATGGCAAACAGCACGCCCAGCGCCGCCAGGCTGAAACCGACGATGGACAGCAGGCGCAATGGCGTGGTGGTCATGCAGGTGAGCAGGTCGAACATCAGGCTGATCAGGCGCATGGCGCTGTATTTGGATTCGCCGTGTTCACGCTCGGCGTGGTGCACCAGGATTTCCGTGGTGTGACGGGCAAAGCCGTTGGCCAGGATCGGGATAAAGGTGCTGCGCTCGCGGCAGGCAAGCATCGCGTCGACAATGGTGCGTCGGTAGGCGCGCAGCATGCAGCCGTAGTCAGTCATGGCCACGCCGGTGGAGCGCTGCACGGCCAGGTTGATCAGGCGCGAAGGCCAGCGACGGAACGCCGAATCCTGGCGATTGTTACGCACCGTGGCAACCACGTCGTAGCCCAGGGCGGCTTGTTCCACCAGGCGCGGGATTTCTTCCGGCGGGTTTTGCAGGTCGGCGTCGAGGGTAATCACCACTTCGCCCCGGCACTGCTCGAAACCGGCCATGATTGCCGCGTGCTGGCCGTAGTTGCGGTTGAGGATCACCGCGACCACGTTGCTGCCGTCTTCGGCGGCGGCGTCTTCGAGCAACTGCGCCGAATCGTCGCGGCTACCGTCATCCACCAGGATTATTTCGTATTCGTAAGCCAACTGTTTGCAGGCGGCCGTGGTGCGGCGCAGCAATTCGGGCAGGCTCTCTTGCTCGTTATAGACCGGAATAACGATCGATACGCAATGAATAGGGTAGGGTTTCAAAGATTCAAGACCTCGGCTGGAGCAACTTGGAGCGCGAAAAACAGCAGCGTTTATTGGGCAAAACTACAGCCCGCAGATGACAAAGCGGCGATAAAGATAAAGCGTAATCAACAGCTTAGTCGATTAACCCCGGATTGCTCTGAAGTGTTGCATACAAGGTTAAGCGCAAAAATGTTCAACGAATATGAAAGGCGGATGAAAAACTCGTTTATTTGACAGGTAGACAGCTAGGGTTCAGCTATGTGGCCAAGGTGTTAAACCTTGTAATTTTCAGGCAGATAGGAACAGCCCGCCGAGTATTTGGTTCACGTGGGCAGCACCCGTGATGGGCGCTGTGTATCTATTCAACAATCTTCTCTGCATTGCCCTTCAAGTGCCGGTAAAGTAAGCCATCTCTTGCCAGGGTACTCGGATGAATAGCGTGCAGCTTTTACGCGGCCAGTTGCGGCCGGTGTTGATGGGATTGTGGGTATGCGTCGCCTGTGTCACGGCCGTGCGGGCCGATGAAGGCGTGGCCCTGGCGAACATTGATCAGGTACCCGAAGGTGTCGAAGTGCGTGGCAAGCAAGTCGCCGCCTATACCTGGGACGACCGCCAGGGCAAAAACCTGCTGGTGCTGGCCGAACAGGTCGGCGAGCGGGACGACGATGGCACCCAGTCGGCCTTTGTCTACGCGGCCCAATACCTGCTGGCGGGCGAGCATCCCAAGCGCGTGTGGATGCTCTATGACGACGTACGCCAGTGCCAGTTCGACGCCAGGCTGCACTTTGACAGGGCGGCTACCCAGGTCACCGACCTGCTGGGTGACGGCAATACCCAGGCGACCGTTGGCTATTCGCGCACCTGTACCAGCGACGTCAGCCCGAATGAATTCAAGTTGATCATGCATGTCGGCAAGTCGGAGAAGTATCGCCTGCGCGGCGTTGACCGCTACGGCGCAGCCTGGTGGGACGAGGACGCCGGTGCCTTGCGCGGCATGCCGTTGCCGACCGATTGCAGCGTGGCCGCCCAGCAGGCGCTGGTCAGCCAGTACAAGGAGCAGGGCACCGAACTGCCGCTGCCAGGCTGCTACGCCGACGAGAAGGATTTCGCCAAGGCGCCGGACAGTTACCTGACCTTCATGCGTCGCCACTGGTTTGCCCTGATGCAGAAACAGGACGCCGATTGGAGCCAATCCCAGGCTCAACCTCAGCCATCTGCCGAAGAAGAAGAGGTGGCGCCTTGATTTGATGGCAGGGCCGATACTGCGCTAGACTCGGCCTTCGCCAATCAATAAATATCACGATGAATCAATGGATTGCTTGTGATATTTAATCCAAAGGCTGATCTACCTTGACTGAGTCCATCCGCAACCCGCTGACCCTCTACCTCACCCGCCTTGCGCCCTCCAGCCAACTGACCATGCGTTACGTGCTGCAGGACGCCGCCGACCGTCTCGGCCTTGACGAGGTCAACCTGGAAGACATCGACTGGCACCTGCTGCAGCCCGAACAGGTGATTGCCTTGGTCGCCGCGTTGCGTGAGGACGGCTATGCGCCGAACACCTCGTCCCTGTATGTGAATGCCGTGCGCGGGGTGATGAATGAAGCGTGGCGGATGAGCCTGATCAGCCAGGAACATCTGTTGAAGATGCGTTCGGTCAAGGCCGCGTCCGGTACACGGCTGGGGCAGGGACGCAACCTGCGCCGCACGTTGATCCGCGAAATGATGGAAGTCTGCGCCGCCGACCCACGCCCCCAGGGCCTGCGCGATGCCGCCGTCATCGGCCTCCTGTACGGCTCGGGCATGCGCAAATCGGAGTCGGTCAACCTTGACCTGGCGCAGATCGACTTTGAGCAGCGCAGCTTGCGCGTGATTGGCAAGGGCAACAAAGAACTGGTCAAATACGCGCCGGATTGGGCATTCGCCAAGCTGCAGGCCTGGCTGGAGTTCCGTCGCGGGCAACTCAAGGAAGGCGAAGAGGACGACACGTTCCTGTTCAACCGCATTCGACGCGGCAGTCATATCACCCGGGAACGTATCACCAAACACGCGATTTACTACATCGCCCGCCAGCGTGGGGACCAAGTGGGGGTGAAGATCATGCCCCATGACTTTCGCCGCTCATTCATCACGCGGGTGATCGAGGAACATGACCTGTCGATTGCGCAAAAGCTGGCCCATCACACCAATATCCAGACCACCGCCAGCTATGATGTACGTGACGACAACGAGCGGCGGCGGGCGGTGGACCGCTTTGATTTGTAGGCGTGACGCGGCGATCAGACGCTCGCCAGGTGCGGCGGCAAGCGGCGCAGCGTCCACAGCACGGTAAGCATGGCGGCGGTCGCGCACAGCGCGATGCCCACCAGCATCGGCGCGGGCGTATGGTCGGCAAACAGCCCCACCAGCGTCATGGAGACAGCGGCGGTGACCATCTGAATCGCGCCCAGCAGGGCCGATGCCGAACCTGCCACCGCGCCATGGTCTTCCAGCGACAACACGCCGGCGGCCGGTAATAACAGGCCGAGAAAGCCGAAGCCGATAAACAGCAGCGTCATCATCAAGACCAGGTGATTGCCCCATAGTGTCGTGGCCGCCAGCAGCGCCATCACGGCTGCCACGGCAATCACCGACCAGCGGATCAGCGGCGGCAGGCCAAAACGCGCACTCAGGCGTGCCGTCAGTTGGCTCATGGCAAAGAATGACGCCGCATTCACTGCAAAACACAGGCTGAATTGCGTCGGTGTCAGGCCGAAGTATTCGATGTACACGAAGGGCGCGCTGCCGATAAACACGAAGAACGTCGCCAGTCCAAAGCCGCTGACTACCGACAACCCGGTGAACACCGGATCGCGGAGGAGGGCGCCGTAGCTGCCGAACGCACTGCCCAGGGTCTTGCCCAGACGCCGCTCCGCCGGATGAGTTTCCGGCAGTTGCACGATCGTCATCACCAGGCACAGCAGCGCCACCACTGCCAATGCGGCAAACACCTCGCGCCAGCTCCACAGCGAAATCACCAGGCTGCCGGCCAATGGCGCAAGGATCGGCGAAACGCTCATCACCAGCATCAACAAGGCCATCAAGCGCGCCGCTTCATGGCCGGTGTACAGGTCGCGGACAATCGCCCGCGGAATCACCATCCCTGCGCATGCGCCAAAGGCCTGCACCGCGCGAAAGCCGATCAGCACTTCGATGCTGGGGGCCAACGCACAGCCGATGCTGCCCACGGTAAAGATCACCAACCCTGCATAGATCGGCAATTTGCGCCCAAAGACATCGCTGATCGGGCCGTAGAACAGCTGGCACACGCCGATGATCATGAAGAACACGGTCAGGCTCATCTGCACGGCGGCCGGCGACGCGTTGAGACTGGCGCCAAGGGTTGGCAGCGCCGGCAGGTAACTGTCGATGGCAAACGGTCCGATGGCGGTGATCAAGCCCAACAGCAGGGCGAGGTGGGCGATGCTTCTAGGCATGGGCAAGTCCGGGCAAAGACGCCCAGCTTAAGGGATTGGCACAGATCCGCAAACTTGGGCTTCACTAACCGAGGCCCGTGCCGATAACGATACTAACGACGCTCGAACGGTTGGTTTCCCAACCGGCGGCCCAGGTATGGGGATACCAGATGACGATCAAACTACGCTTGATGCTGTTGATTGCGACCGGGCTGCTGACCGCCTTGATCATGAGCTTGGCCGGCTACCTGGGAAATTCCCGAATGGGCGCCGCCGTGCAGGACAATGAGGTCAGCATGACGGTGCTGCGCAACCATATGGAAGCCGACATGATGCACGACGCCCTGCGTGCCGATGTGTTGTCCGCCATGCTGGTGGGGCTGGGCAAAAGCACCAGCACGCCGGCCGACGTCAGTGCCTCGCTCAAGGAGCATGCCGAGCACTTCCGGCAGATGCTGGCGGATAATTTCCAGCTGCCGCTGGACGCCACCATCAAGGCCAGCCTGGAAAAAATCAAACCCAGCCTGGAGACTTACGTCAGCGCCGGCGAGCGCATCGTCGCGCTGGCCCTGGCCAATCCCGAGGCGGCGCGTGGGGAGCTTGAGACCTTCAATGCTGCGTTCAGGCAGTTGGAGGACCAAATGGCCGCGCTGAGTGAACTGATCGAGACCAAGACCCAACAAACCAGCACCGGCACCCGGCAAGCGATCAGCAACGCCAACTGGATCCTGGGCGTGGTACTCGGCGCCAGCCTTTTGCTGCTGCTGGCCCAGGGACGCTGGGTGATCCTGAGCATCATGGGGCCGCTGCGCACCGCCAGCCGCATTGCCGACAGCATCGCCCATGGCAACCTGAGCGAACCGATTGTCGAGCCGCGCAACCAGGACGAAGCCAGTACGCTGATTCGCAGCCTCGCCACCATGCAGCGCGATTTGCGCGGCATGATCGACGTGGTACGCAGCAATGCCCATGAGGTCAACGGTGTAAGCGAACGCCTGAGCCAGGGCTGCCATGAAGTGGCGGGCAGCAGCCAGCAGCAAAGCGAGGCCGCCAGCACCATGGCCGCCGCCGCGAGTGAAATGACCGCCAGCATCGAAGAAATCACCCGTCATGCCGGGCAGGCGCTGGACATGGCCAACCAGGCTGAAACCCTGGCCAAGGACGGCGGCCGAATCATTCATCAAGTGGTCAGCGACATGGACGGCATCGCACGTTCGGCCCAGCAATCGGCCCAGGTGATTCGCACCCTGGACAAAGAATCCGAAGCAATCTTCAGCATTATCCAGGTGATCAAGGGCATCGCCGACCAAACCAACCTGCTGGCCCTGAACGCCGCCATCGAAGCCGCCCGCGCCGGTGAGCAGGGCCGCGGCTTCGCCGTGGTGGCCGACGAAGTGCGCAGCCTGGCAGGGCGCACCAGCGCCTCGACCCAGGAAATCGCCAGCATGGTCGGGCGTATCCAGCAGAACACCCGTGAAGCGGTGACCAGCATGGAGGAGGGCGTTGCTCAAGTCGACAAGGGCATGGCCGTCACGGCCGACGTGGAACGCGCCATTCGCGAGATCCTCCAGGCCACGCTCAATACCACGGAGCTGGTGAATGATATTTCCCGCACCATCAGTGAACAGAGTTTGGCCAGTAACGAGATCGCCCATCAGGTGGAGATGATTGCCGGCATGTCGCAAAGCAATAGTCGCGTTATTGGCGATACCGCCTCGACCACCGATGAGTTGGCTGGCTTGGCCAGCAAACTGTCGCAGTCCGTGGATCGGTTCAGACTGTAACGCGGGCGTCTTCGTGGCCGGCTCCTGGTGGGCCGGTTTTTTTTGCGTGAAATTATCATTCAGCAACGGCTCAACGTCGCGCCCCGGCGCTTGATGCCCGACCCTTGTCAGCGCCTGTTCGTACGATGACTTGAATCGTTCGCGCAAAAAAAGATTGAATATTCACACCTTATGTTATTTAAATAACAAAACAAGAGCGGCATGGCCTGCCTGGTCCAGCCGTAACAAGGTGGAATAGCAATGAGCAAGATCGCAGTCATCGGCAGCAACATGGTGGATTTGATTACCTATATCGACCGCATGCCGGTTCAGGGCGAAACCCTTGAAGCGCCTGGCTTTGCCATGGGTTGCGGCGGCAAAGGGGCCAACCAGGCGGTGGCTGCCGCCAAGCTTGGGGCTGATGTCCTGATGCTGAGCAAGGTCGGCGACGATATGTTTGCCGACAACACAGTGGCCAACTTCCAGCGCTTTGGTATCGACACCCGTTATGTGCAGCGCGTGCCTGGCGTTTCCAGCGGCGTCGCACCGATTTTTGTTCGGGCCGACTCTCACAACAGCATTTTGATCGTCAAGGGAGCCAATGCGCATTTGCTGCCGGCGGACATCGAGGCGGCTGCCGCCGACCTTCGCGAATGCACGCTGATCGTGCTGCAGCTGGAGATCAATCTTGACACGGTCTACCACGCCATCGAATTCGCTCACCGACACGGTATCGCGGTGCTCCTCAACCCTGCACCGGCCCTGGCCGGTTTGAGTCGTGAGCACCTGGCGCACCTTGACTTCCTGATCCCCAACGAATCGGAGCTGGCGTTGATCAGCGGCCACGTTGTGGACTCGCCGCAATCGGCCCAGACCGCCGCCCGTAGCCTGGTGACCAGCGGCATCCGGCACGTGATCGTGACCCTCGGCGAGCACGGTGCGCTGTACGTGGGGGAGGAGGGCGAGTTCCAGGTGCCGGGGGTACGGGTTGAAGCCCGTGACACCACCGGTGCCGGGGATGCCTTTATCGGTTGTTTCATTCACCACTGGAACCGCGACCGCCATATTCGCCAGGCCATGGAGCGGGCGGTGGCGTATTCCGCCTGCTCGGTCATGGGGCTGGGTACGCAGAGTTCCTATCCCGACAGTGAAACGTTCAATCGCTTTGAGCAACAACAGCGCTGACACCCTCAGCCCAGCCCAGCCCGGAGAACAATAATGAACACACCTGCGCTGCAACAGACACCCGACGGTTTCTACCTGAACCGCACGCCCTGGTTCGCTTTTATCCTGCTGTGCAGCATCTTTGCCCTATGGGCTGCGGCCGCGAGTATGAACGACGTGCTGATCGCCCACTTCAAGAAAGCATTTTTGCTGAGTGATTTCCAGACGGCCTTTGTGCAGTCGGCGTTTTACCTGGGCTACTTTTTTGTGGCTATTCCGGCCGCGATGGTGGTGCGTCGTTTCAGCTACAAGAGCACGATTCTGATCGGGCTGCTGCTATACATGTTGGGTTGCCTGTTGTTTTTCCCGGCCGCCTCCACGGCCAAGTACGGCATGTTCCTCCTGGCGCTGTTTGTGATCGCCGCCGGCCTGTCGTTCCTTGAAACCGCCTGCAATACCTACTCGACACTGATGGGGCCCCGAGAAACCGGGACCCGGCGCTTGAATATTTCGCAGACCTTTCACCCCTTCGGTGCCATGGCAGGGGTGTATGTGGGCAGTTTCGTGATGTTCAAGGACACCGACGCCACCACTGAACAGCTGGCTCGGATGAGCGCCTCCGAGGCAGCGGTGCAGCAGTTGCAAATGATCCAGTCCACGCTGTTGCCCTACAAATGGATGATTGCGGTGCTGGTGCTGATCTTTATCCTGATCGCCATTACGCGGTTCCCTGCGTGCAAGGGCAACAAGCCCGCCGGCAGCAAGCCCGGCAGCCTGGGTCAAAGCCTGGGGCGGCTGTGGCGTAACCCGCGCTTTACCTTTGGCGTATTGGCGCAGTTTCTTTATGTGGGCGCACAGGTCGGCGTATGGAGCTTCACCATTCGCCTGGCCATGCAAATGGGCGGTATGAATGAACGCAGCGCATCATGGTTTCTGCTGACTACGTTTGCCGCCTATTTTGTCGGAAAGTTGATTGCCAACCTGTTGATGCGTCGCCTGCATCCCGCCAAGGTACTCGCGATCTACGGAGTGCTGTGCATCGTGCTGCTGGCCTACACCATTCTGGTGCCGAACATTTCGGCGGTGTATGCAGCGGTTGGCGTGAGTATCTTCCTCGGCCCTTGCTGGCCGACCATCTACGGCCTGACCATCGATGGCCTGGGTGAAGACACCGGCGTCGGCGGTTCATTGCTGGTGATGAGCATCGTCGGCGGCGGGGTGATCCCGATCTTCCAGGGCCTGTTGTCCGACGCCAGCGGCGGCAACATGCAGCTGGCTTACAGCGTGCCGTTGCTGTGTTTCATTGTGATCGTGATGTATGCGCTCAAGTGCATGCGCCAATCCGGCACCTTACCGGTGGGCGCGACCAGGGCGGTAGCCTCATGAATACACATATCGCGCTGTACCCTGCGGTGTTTGCCGAGCAGGAGAAGATCCTCCTGCAATCGTCGGCCTTCAAGGTCAGTGCCTGGGTCTACCCGTCCGGCGTGCTGGCGGTGAGCCTGGAGAATAGCCGTGGGCGACTGGTGATACTGCCTTTTCAAGGGCAGATGATCTGGTCAGCCGT
The DNA here is from genome assembly GCF_900004965.1 of Pseudomonas sp. 44 R 15. NCBI lineage: Bacteria > Pseudomonadati > Pseudomonadota > Gammaproteobacteria > Pseudomonadales > Pseudomonadaceae > Pseudomonas > Pseudomonas sp. 44 R 15. The sequence goes on along the minus strand of NZ_CVTU01000068.1, from coordinate 92,212 downwards.
GTTCGACGGTTGCGACTTGACCATGAGCAACCTGTTCGAGCAACCTCGGCCCAGTCCGACGATAATCGATACTTACGGCTGCTTCATGTTTCACAGTGGCCTGCTGCGCAACGGCTGCCCCGCGCCGGATGACACGCATGCCTTGCACGGCGAAATGCCCTGCGCGCCCATGGATACGGCCTGGTTGGAGGTGGACGAGGGCGTTGTACGCCTGGGCGGCTCGTACGAATATGCCAAGGGATTCGGCGATCGCTACCGAGCGTGTCCCAGCGTGACGCTGCGCGCCGATTCGGCCGTGTTCGATATCGACATGCAGGTGTCGAACCTGGCCGGCAAGCCCATGGACCTGATGTACATGGCCCACATGAACTACGCGTACGTAGACGGCGCCCGCTTTGTCGAGCCATTGGGCATACAGCGCCAGCGTCTGCGCACCAGCGTGCCGGACCATGTCAAGCCGACGCCGGCATGGAGTGCCTATATGGCGCAGCTGGCCGAACAGCCTGCGCAATTGGCCTGCCTGGAGCAACCGGCATTGTACGACCCCGAGATCGTATTTTTCTTCGACGGGGTCGGCACAGACGCCAGGGGCCAGGCGCATTTTCTGCTGGATCATCCCAGCGGTGCGGCGTTCTACACCCGCTACCGTCCCGAGCAATTTGCGCACGCCGCACGCTGGATCCTGTACACGCCAGATCAGCAAGTGGCGGCGTTCGTGTTGCCGTCTACCTGCGAACCCGAGGGCTATAACGCCGAGAAAGCCAAAGGCCATGTGCGTGCGCTGGCGGCCGGAGCCTGCGCTTCATTCAGTGTCAGTACCGGGTATTTGAGTGCGCAGGAACGGCAACGGTTGCTGGATTAAACCAGCAATTGCGCGCCATTGGCCTGAATGACGTCCTTGTAGCTGCGGGGGATTTTCTTGTCGCTGACCACGTACTGAAAATCCTCAAGAGCGGCGAAGTGCGCAGTGCGCACTGTGTCGAACTTACTGAAATCGGCGAGCAATACGCGTTGCTGAGCCTGGCGCATGACCTTTTGCTTGACCTCGACTTCATTGAAGTTGAAGCACGTTACGCCAAACGCCTGGCTGACGCCGGCCGCGGTCACAAAGGCCCACGTCAGGCGCACGCTATCGAGGATGCTGCTTTCGGCGCTGCTTTCAAAGACCTGGTTCTTGCGGTGAAAGGTGCCGCCGCACAACACGATGTGGCAATTGGGTTTGTTCTGCAGTTTGAGCAGCACGTTCAATGAGCTGCACACCGCAGTGAACTCCAGCGCATCGGGGATGAAATCAACGACAAAAGGCGAGGTGGTACCACAGTCGAAAAATACCGTATCGCCGGCCTGAACCAAAGAAGCGGCGAGTTTGCCGATGCGGCGTTTTTCCTCGACGTGACGCGTGTCCTGCTCGGCTACTCGGTAATCGCCACTCTCATTGCCGACCCGGGTGATATAGCCACCCAGCAGTCGCAGGTGATCGCTGAAATGGTTGAGGTCGCGGCGCAAGGTCATCTCGGAAACGTCCAACAGTGCGGCCATTTCCTTCAGGTGAATGGCGTTCTGGTCCTGCAGGGCTTGTTGGATAAGCTTCAATCGCTCGGCTTTTCTACTGTCCACGAGTCTTCCAGGGCTTGATTGTTGGTGTTAAATAAGTAACATTAATTGTTAGTATTGTAACTAAATTATGTAGACGCTGGGACAAGCGCCTCACAATCATTGGCAACATACAGGCAAGGGCCCATTAAATGAACAGTCTCCCACCCGCCGCATTGGCCAAGTACATCGATCACACGTTACTGGCGCCCGACGCCTCCCAGGCACAGATCCGCACCTTGTGCGAGGAAGCCCGCGAGCATGGCTTTTATTCGGTGTGCCTCAATTCTGCGCAAGTGCCTTACGCCGCTTCGTGCCTGACCGACGACAGGGTGGTGATTTGCGCCGTGGTCGGCTTTCCACTGGGCGCCGGATTGAGCGATACCAAGGCTTTCGAAGCCCAACGAGCGATTGCCGCCGGGGCAGGGGAGATCGACATGGTGCTCAATATCGGCTGGTTGAAGGACGGGCTGCTGGACGCCGTGCGCGAAGACATCGCGCTGGTCCACCAGGCTTGCCGCGCCGTGCCGTTGAAGGTCATCCTGGAAACCTGCTTGCTGGACGACGAGCAGAAGGTTCAAGCCTGCGAGATCTGCCGTGACCTGGGTGTGGCCTTCGTCAAGACGTCCACCGGGTTCAGTCGAAGCGGAGCTACGGTCGAAGATGTGGCACTGATGCGTAGAACTGTGGGTGCCGGGGTTGGGGTGAAGGCTTCTGGTGGCGTGCGCGATTATCCGACTGCGTTGAAGATGATTGAGGCCGGGGCCACACGCTTGGGCAGCAGTTCAGGGATTGCGATTGTCGGTGGGGCGATGACGGCGGCGAGTGGTTATTGAAGCGTTTTTTCGCGGGGTAAGAATAGTTGCCATATGATAACTCAACTAAATAGTCATTTAGTTGAGTTATGCCCAAACCTTGGGATGTGAGAGGCCGTAGTGAGCGTGGAAGCGATAGTTACAAGCATCAAGGATAAGTGGGTCTATTTTACGGGGGGCAATGCTGAGCTCAATGCTTTTTGGCTGAAGTATCTGGCCGCGTTCGTAGTTTGGGCGATCGTGACAGGGCTTATTTATTGGGGAATCAACTCGGAGAAAAAATTCGGGGCCCTTAATATCGCGCGCAAGCATGTGCTTTGCGGTGTGTTTATGGTGGTTTTTTCTGTGGCACCAGGTACGTACGTCTGGTACGCGTTTATCGATTTCAAGCACAACCAACAGCTTAAAGCCGCGAATACGCTTGCTGAGTCACTGAAAAGTTGGTCGAGTGCCTGTGAAAAGGCCAAACAGACCAATGCATGCCCAGAGCCTCCCGACATCCCAAAAATGCTTGAGCCAGTCTTCGACACGATGACGCAATCAATGAGTTTTCTTGCAGGCTTGATGGGACTCTTGGGCGGCGCGCTGGGCGTCAATCTCATTACCGACGGATTACTGCGACGTGAAAAGCCGGTGCCGCGCTCAGGCCAATTCAGTGGAACGCGCATCCGCAAAACGATAACGCTGGAAGTGAACGGGAAAGTGCTGCAGCACGAAACCATCGTGGATTATCCGGACAAGCGTTAATCACGAGCAGTTGCGTGCACGACGGCGAATTTCTCGACTCAGAGAAATTCGGCCTGGTGAAAAGCAGCTGTGGAGATACCCGTGGGCGGTATATTCGGGTACGCATAATGTATATTATGTTAAATTACGTGTCAGGGTGGAACTTTCTATACTTGTTGTGGCTGTAATCATAAAATGATAATTCGTGAGTTTAAAAATCGTACCGTGAAATCAACAGCTTAGCCCCACAACCTGTCAGCTTGGCATCGTTACGATAAGTCATTGAGGCGAAATATCTGTCTTTCGCTCGTTACCTGAAGCCCAAATAACAATATTCTTCTCTTTTGAGCGGCCCCTTAAAGACATAAAAATCAAGGGATTGAAACTTTTATAGCTCAAATACTTGAGCCTGATTAGGTAAAAAGCACTTGAGAAACAATGAGATATTTAGTGCTGATGATTTTAAAAAAAATGCTCGAAATCGAATTTTTGATAATGACGAACCAGATCAAGGGTTTGCTGACGAAGTGTTTTTTTAAAAAAAATAATGTCAAATTTCATGATGATCTCCTACCCTCATTAAATCATTTGTCGAGAGACAGCCATCATGAGCTTGCCTAACCCACTCTTTTCAGGCATTACCAGTATTTCTTTAAGTGAGCTTGCCTATTACGGGGAGCATCCAGGAGTAGAGAGATACTTAGCTAAATTCGATTCAAACCTGAATGCTTTCAAGTTCGCGAATATAGCGCGAGAATTCATTGCTTCTCGTGTCGGCGCACATAGTGATGGAGAAAATCTTTCAGGTTTTGGATCTTCGAGGAGTATTACAGAACGCCTATTACTCTGGTCATGGATCGTAAAAGGAAAGTCTGTAGAAGCGATCGAAAAGGAAGAGTTTCGAGAATTCTTAGAGTTCAACTCATGCCCCCCTTCCGAATGGGTAGGCGACGTCGCACGTCGACGATTCGATTGGGTTGATGGAGTCGGCTACATTGCTAACCCGGCCTGGCGCCCATTTTCAAAGCCCGCCAATGAAACCGGGATGCGTACAATGAACATGTTTAAGCTCATAGTCTCCTGTTGCACGTCTTTCTATGATCACCTAATCCGCAAAGGAATTTGCCAGTTTAATCCGGCACAAAATGTAGAATGGCTCCCCCTTCAAACTTTTAGTGCCGAAGCTAGGTCAATTGACCGCGGACTGACGATTTGGCATGTGGATCAAATCTTAAGAGTTGGTGCAAATCTAGACTGCGGTCGCCATGAGCGAGCCTTATTCATTGTCGCCTTGATGAGGTATCTTTTAGTGCCGATCCGGTGGATTGCGAAAGACGTAAGAAGAACTCCTTCATTTAACCTCTTAAAACATACTACCTGCGGTTTTCAGTATTTGGTTGAAGGTCTACGGGGCGTCGAAGCAGTGACTGCCCCAAACATATTCATTCCATATCTTCAAAGGTATAGGTCAAGTCGTGGTCTGCCTAGGGAGGCTCCCGACGATGAGGATGAGCCGTTGCTGGTGACTTCACATGGTCGTCCTGGTTTGACGCAACGTCAAATCAGAAACCTCGTGTATGAGATTATACTAGTAACGGTTCACCAGCTGGAAATTGAAGGAGCGGATAATCAAGAAATAATTCCTCTAAAGTCATCATGTTTGGACTCTATACGAATTGCTAGCATAAGTGGCAGCCTTCGAGAGTACGGTATTTACGAAACTCAAAAAAAATTAGGCTCCGAAATATTCAGTTCGATTCTGCGTAAAGGAATCTGAAATGAGTGCTATTTTCCAAGAAGACCGTTCGATTCCCGACGGGACAATGGCTATGCGACCCGGGGCGTTCTGGCACAGCGGTTTCAGGGGGTTCAGGGGGTTCAGGGGGTTCAAATTCTCGTACTCATCACGCGCGTTGTCATAGAAAAAAAAGTGCTTTTTTCGCAGGGCGGTCCAATTCGTATTTCCATAAAGACTGACTAGCGCCCTACTCCTAATCCCAATTTCCTCCTTTGAGGATTGGCGGAAATTCGAGAGCTGGCGCTCCTCCCTGTGCCTGGAAGACTTGGGTCGCAGATCAGAATGTCCGCCGCCAAAAGCAGTCATTGATAGATCCTATATGGCGGTAATTTAAGATTTGCGCCTTTACGCGTTAGTGACCTGCGCTCTAGCGCACTAACAGGGCTTTAGCTTTTCGATCTGCGCAGTGGAGTGCCAGAAAGGAAATCCAAATTTTATGTGGCCGGCGAAGTGTATGATTACGCCAGCTGTATACTTGAATCTGATGATCTTTATGTTTGCCATGAGACGTCATGCGCGACGGAGAGCGCTTTAAGTAATTGCTTTAGGGAAATAAGTTTAACAGTCTTCGGCAGGAAGCTACTCATTAGCCTGCATCAGTTCCAGAGTGATATGATCTGGCCCAGTCACATATACAACTAGAGTTCCCTTGCGTGGGCCTGCGGGAATCGCTTGAGGCTTGCCTCTTGCTTTCCAGCCTGCTTGCTCAATGCGTTCGAGTACGGCGTATATGTCTTGCACCCTCAATGCCAAATGCGCTGAACCAATCGCTGATGCCGTAGGTGTAGTGATACCGTGGTGGTCACCCTGCGAATATTCCAGCAACTCTACTCGACTGCCATCCGGGCCTTTGACTATCGCCGTTCGCACGCTCGGATCGGCGGTGCCGGTTACTTGCAAAATGAATGATCCGCCCATTTCCGACTGACGCTCAAGAATGAACCCAAGTCCAATTGTCCAGAAGCGAATGGCTTCTTCCAATGAACTGACTGCGAAGCCAATATGATCGACGGCATGCACCATGTGGTTAGAATTCATCAAATGATCCTTTAAAGGTTCACGGGCCAAATAGGGAGTTGAGCTTGCACATCCAGCTGTTACGGCCAAAACACAGAAAATAAATCTGTGAGAGGTACGCATAATCAGGCCAATCCAAGAGAGGCAACATTTGCGATTTTTAGACATTGAGTATTCCTCTGACCGGTCTTATTCTCCATTAGGCATTCAGGATATGGCTACCTCGGATATGACATTGGATAACGTAAACCAGCCATGAACCGCGCGCTTATGCCACTGCTGGCGATAGAGCAACGCGACCGGGCGATCCGCGAAACGGCGGCCCACACTCATACGACAGGCCAACTAATCGCAAGCCTTGCCGGGCTGCTTTCCGTGAGCACTGACGGCGGCTCATGGGTAGTGCCGGCTAGCCATGCCATTTGGATACCTCCCCGTGTCGCACACGCGATGATGTCGCATGGCGCTTTTGCAGGAGCGATGGTCTATATCGCGGAGCAAGAGTGCGGGATCCTGCATCAAATGCCATGCACATTTAGGGTCAGCAGTTTGCTGCGCGAAGCGGTAAGCCGCGCTGCGTCGTGGGGACAACCACCCCGCAACGAAATGGAGTCGCGGGTTGCAGCAGTCATCTTGGATGAAATTGCTACCTCACCCGCTGAACCCATCGGTCTGACGCACCCCAATGACCCGCGCTTGAGGCGTATCACCGATGCGATACTTGCTCAGCTTGATGACAATAGATCACTTGAGGATTGGGCTGCTTGGTCAGGTATGGCACCTAGAACACTTGCCCGGCGTCTGGTCGCTGAAACCGGTTTTAGTTTTTCTGAATGGCGACAACGTGCACGCACGTTGCGCGCTATTCAACTATTAGTCGAGGGGATGTCAGTGACGACAACGGCGATTGAGCTTGGCTACGAAAATATTAGTGCTTTCATTGCCATGTTCCGTCGGATAATGGGTGTTACGCCAGGACAATATGTGCGAGCGCAGACACTGATTAGCAAAGAGGCAATTTCTAGATCAAGTTGATGGGTGTAAGAACCGCTGTACCATCCAACCCGATCTTGCACGGTATGCGTCCGGCCAAGTCATCTACCAGTGCCGGGAGTTGATCGGTATCCAGCTCCATTTCGCTGGATTGGGCACACTCCTGAATGACCTGGGCTTTGAAGGAGTTGGAGTCGGAATAGCGTGTTGGCTGCATGAAATACCCGCTTAAAAGGCTAGAACTGGTGTCCACTTAAACTTAAGTGCATACCATGTCTGGGCTTTGCGGGGTTGGGTACCCCCTCTGCTCTGAATATCGTCTGATGTCTGATGAACCTGCGCGCAATCATTATTCTCGGTGCCTTGAGCGCCTTCGGCCCCTTGGCCGTCGACTTTTATCTGCCTGGCTTCCCTGCCATTGCCCTCGCGTTTGGCACTGACGAGAAGCATGTCCAGTTGACCCTGGCGTCATATTTTCTGGGCTTGTCCATCGGTCAACTGGCTTACGGGCCGGTGGCGGATCGCTTCGGCCGACGTGTCCCGCTGCTGTTCGGGGCTTCGCTGTTCACCCTCGCATCGCAGGCGTGTGCCTTCGCGCCGAATCTGGAATGGCTGATCGGCGCGCGCTTCGTTCAGGCGCTGGGCGGCTGTGCGGGGATGGTGATTGCCCGAGCCATTGTCAGCGACAGGTGCGATGCCGTTCAGTCGGCCAAAGTATTCTCGCAATTAATGCTGGTGATGGGCTTGGCGCCGATTCTGGCGCCCATGCTCGGCGGCTTGCTGGTCAACCTCTATGGGTGGCAGTCGATCTTCATCAGCCTGACGGCGTTCAGTGCGCTGGCTTCAATAGCCGTGGCGCTGGGCCTGCCGGAAAGCATGCCCGCCACTCATCCTCGCCAGCCTTTATCAGGCGCACTGACGCAGTACCGCCGCTTGTTGGGCGATCGTATTTTTCTAGGCCACGCGCTCACTGGCGGGATCGCCATGGCTGGGATGTTTTCTTACATCGCCGGTTCGCCGTTCGTGTTCATCAAGCTCTACGGAGTGCCGCCTGAGCACTATGGCTGGCTGTTCGGTACCAATGCGGCGGGTTTCATTCTGGTCTCGCAGCTCAATGCCCGGTTGGTGGGCAAAAAGGGGCCTGCGTTCCTGCTGTCGCGGGTTATCTGGATGTACCTCGCTGCTGCACTGGCATTGTTGGTGATTGCCGGTCTGCGCACCGAACAGCTCTGCCCCCTGCTGGTGCCCTTGTTTGTCTGCATTGCCTGCCTGGGCTCCATCACCCCCAATGCCTCAGCCTGCGCCATGAACGGGCAATGGGCGCGTGCGGGCAGCGCGTCGGCATTGCTCGGTTGCCTGCAGTTCAGTGTGGCGGCAGCAGCGGCCGCGCTGGTGGGTGTGCTTCACGATGGTACGGCGTTGCCAATGGCGCTGGTTATCTGCTCATGCGGTGCGTTGGCCGTGACGCTTGCAATGCTGACCCGCCGTTTGCAGAACAAACGTGATGTAGCGCTCCCGGGCTCATAGGAGATTACTCGATGCTTCACCGCCGAGTAACGAAACAGGTACATACGGCAATGATCAGCAAGGCCAGAAACATGCCGCCGAAGCCTTGGGACAGGCCCAGGTTCCAGCCGGAATACTGCCCCGCCACCACCGCACCGACGCCGAAAATCAGCAGGGTGAAGAAGCCTGCATGACGCTGCAGGCGACGTTGCTCAAAGTAAAGCACCCAGAGGTCAGCGGCTTTGATGGCTCGGTTGATTGCTGCCAGTAGCGAGCCTCCGAACATGCCAAGGAGGAAACCAATCCCGGCGACGATCTTGGGCTCGGTGACATTCAGGTAGGCGCTGACCATGCTCGTCAGGTACAGCGAGCAGGCAGCACCCGTAACCAAGAACACCATCCAGGCGCGCCAGTCGGGCAAGTCGTCCTTGTGCCACCAGCTCGCAACTACGGCCCCAATGAGGCCCGCAATCAAAAATTCGAACCTGTCGATCTTGTCGAGCAGGCGCTGTAGATACTCCATGCGCTCGATTCCGTGGGGCATGTTTTTTGGAATTGAATCGGCTCACACAGCACTCCCAGCTCGGAGCAATGGGTGTGGTGGGTCGGAAACGAAAAAGCAGCGGGAGGTGTCAAGTCTCGGAAAGGCGCCTAACTGGTAGCACAAGTTTTCACGCTATGGATTCGAAAGCACTGGACCCATTAATCGCTGGTTAATCCCGAACTCTGAGAATGGCAAACGGAAGCGTGGCAACAGTATCTTCCATGACCATTATCAGAGAGATGCAAAATGAACCTTCGCAAGCTTGCCATTATTTCACTGCTCAGTATCAGTGCCACTAGCGCGCTCGCTGAAGGCGGTGCTGACCGTTTGATACAACGAAATTTGGAACAGCAGCAGGCCTATCTGGCCGCTCAAAAGTCCGCAGAGACGAAGTCAGAAATCGCAAAAAAACAGCCGAGTGTTGATGCCCCTAAAACTCAGTCGAGTTCAAACGATAGCTGACATCTGGCCGCTGGTAGGTCGCCCTTAGGTGGCTTGCCACAATCATATGAGACAACCGCTACCCAATCGCTGGAGCCCAGCTTCGCTCCCCTAACAGCTAGTGCTTCCAAAGGCTGCCCTGGCTGCAGTGAAACTCAGGCAATAAAATCTATGGTCACCCCCATTTTTGCAATACTGGGTGACGTGGTTGGCTTGCTTAAATCTATCCGGCGTCTGTTTGGGGCAGGCCCCAGCGCCACGATGAGAGTCGCGCCTGACGATCTTTAAAAAACCGTCGGCTTCTGAAGCTGATTTTTATGTCAGGATTTTCGTCAGGCCGGTGCGCCGTTCACATCATCTGTTGTTCAGCTATCGCAAAACCTGAAGGTGAATCGTTCTACTGCAACAACCGCAGGGTCAGGCGTTCAAGGCGTCTGGCCCTGTTTCATATTGCGTATGGTGAGCGGCTATTGCCCGAGCGATACGCGCCAGTTTGTTAGCAAGTGCACAAGCCACGTAAGCGCCTGGGCATCACACCTTGCGTGATGAAACCGGCTGCCACCTATGCGGCAGCAACTGATCGATTTCACTCGCCCGCTGCGTCGGCAGGCGCGTAAGCACATCCTTCAGATAAGCATACGGATCATGACCATTCAGCCGCGCAGACTGGATCAAGCTCATGATCGCCGCCGCCCGTTTTCCGCTGCGTAGCGACCCTGCAAAGAACCAGTTCTTGCGCCCAAGAGCCCATGGCCTGATTTGGTTCTCAGCCCAATTATTGTCTATGGGCACGACCCCGTCATCGAGGTAGCGCGACAGCGCTGCCCAGCGTTTCAGGCTGTAATCGAGTGCTCTGCTGATGCCTGAACCTTCGGGTACAAGCTCGCGCTGAGCGCTCGTCCAGGCATGTAGCATGTCCATTACCGGGACGGCTTTTTCTTGCCGTATTCGGCGCCGTAAATCCGGTTCCAGGTCGCGGACTTCGCTCTCGATTTCGTACAGCAACTGGATATAGCGCAAGGCTTGCTCAGCAAGCGTGCTTTTATTCGTAGCATGCAGCTCGAAGAATTTGCGCCGCGCATGGGCCATGCACCCGATCTCGGTCACGCCGAGTTCGAAACTGGCTTTGTAACCGCCAAAATCATCGCAGACCAGTTTGCCCTTCCAGTCTTTCAGGAAGTTGCGAGCGTGCTCACCGGCGCGGCTGGGGCTGAAATCGTAAACCACCGCTGACAGATCCGAGAATTGGCTGGTGGCGTAGGCCCAAACATAGGAGCGATGGGTTTTCTTTGTTCCCGGCATGAGCATCTGCACCGATGCGTTTGAGCGCGCAGCCGCATGGGCAGTGAGTGTTGTCCGGTTCGTGATGGATCAACGTGCGTGGAAATTCTGCCGGCAACGCGGTGCGCTGGGGATTTTGCTTTTTCTCGGTCGGCGCAGGCGCTGTTTGCAAGGCTTGAAGCTCAGCTTCAATCGTGGCGATATCGGTATCGATCAGGTCATCGAGCAAGCTGGCCTGCTCAGGGTTCATCTGCTCGCTACGCTTGGCAAATTTCAAGCGCTTGAGCTGCGCGATCTCGAAGGTCAGCTTCTCGATCACCGTCTGATCGCGGTTGGTCTTCTTGCCAATGGTTTCGACCGTCTTACCCATTGCATCGACTTGCAAGAGCAACTGCGCAGCTAAGGCACGCAGTTGCGTCAGGAGTCATTTGGTCGAGATTGGGAGAAGAATTCATGCTGCAGATTGTGCCAGAGCAGGCCGTTCGCAGCGATACACCGATAGGCTAATGGCAGCCGTTAAAGCAGTGTGATCACACCGCCAGCCCCAGCGCGCTGCCAAGGCAAGCCCAGCACTAAAGCCTGAAGTTGCTCGGTATCCAACTCAAGTTCAGAGCCTTGACGAATTCCTGGTCAGTGAAACTTTCCTTGATTCAATCGGCGGGCAGCCAGCCAGATGCCAAACCCATCATGCACCAGGACTTTCATGCGAGTGGCGCGGCGGTTGGCGAATAGATAAGCACAGTGCGGCTTCGCCGCACCGAACACCGCTATCACCCTGGCCAACGCAGTGTCGGTGCCAGCACGCATGTCCATGGGTTCGGTGGAGAGCCAGATGGCATCGATGCGGATCATTGGGTGAGCCCTCGAATGAGTCGGGCGCATCCTTCGGGATCGGAAATTGGCCACTTCACCGTAAGCGTTTGCTGGCCAATCGGTAATTCAATGATCGCCGACGCTTGAGCTACTGGTTTCGATTCGACTTTCAAAGGAATGAACGCTGGCAAGGTGGCGACCGGCTGATCGCGGTAAAGCGGTAGCCAACGGCGCACGACATTAGCGTTGATACCATGACTCATCGCGATGGCTGCCACGGAAACGCCAGGTTGCAGGCATTCATGGATGACTTGGGCCTTGAAGGATTTTGTGTAGGAATTACGTTGGCGCATGGCGATCCTGACATTAAGGGTAGTTGTGTCCGCATAAAATTACGCGGACACAATTGCCCTTATTGGCCGGGGTCGGAAGGTGGGTTTGCCGGTCCCTTACCCTGCACGCTAGACCTTCAACCATGTGCCGGAACAGATGAAGAAAGAAATGCCAGCCACTTCAGGAGTCGCCAGAGCATCAGTTTTCTTTTAACTGGTGGGGCACTCACGCTGCACTCAGCTGGCGCTTGTAACTTCAACCGTGCTAGTTGCGTATTTCCCCCAATACCACCACAAGCATTCTACGAGCTGTTCGTTGATGCGCCTTGAAGGTCTGCGTTCTCAGACAGGTTATCGACGCCGCCCTGGAAAGTACGGCGGTAAGCCAGCGGTCGCCTCACCCAATTTGCTGAAGCGCCAGTTCGATGCTGCGTTCTCGACTCCTTGGGCTGCTGTGGCTCCTCTCCTCTCCCCCCCCCCCTTCACTTAGAAGCCGCTTCCATTTCTTCCTGCACCTGTCTGATCAGGGAGGCTAGATTAACTGTTGGGTCGAGGATCAGGAAAGTCTCGATTATCAGAGTGAGAGGATGAACGCCAGTGCGCTCGGCCAATGCAGCTGCCTTGTCAATGGTAACGTTTTTCAGCCCGCGCTCTAGCGTGCTGATGTAGGTCCTACTGCTGATATCGTAGAAATCTTCCTGCGTTAAGCCCCGACGAACCCTGGCATTTCGGAGCGCAATCCCGAACGCCTGCTTCACTTCCATGACCATTCCTCGCAAAAGGAACGATGAAGCCTTTTTGATCACTATAGGGCTACAATCTATAGTGTTCATTTCGGTAGAATTGCGTTGCGGCAACGCAAACCCGCAAGGGAAATTTCTTGGCGCTGCTGTGGGCTTTTTTTCTATCCATCGCAAGCAGAGCATTTTCCAAAACCGATGCCTTCTACCAGTCAGGGTGCCCTAATTGATTTTTGTTTATGACCCCGCTCAGCGTGAGGTACGGAGTTGGACTCACGGCGAAATGGAGGGACTATGCTTTGTTGCCACTATCATCTCCCTGCACACGGGGCAGACCAATCGTGCAGCCATACTCAACTGTGCTTACGAATTACAGTACTACCTATCTGCAGTCACGGACGTAGAGGTTAGGCATGTGCACATGATGTGCCCTCCGTCCATCAGCGGTCGCACCTACTGGACTTTAGAGGAGCTAGAGAGCGTTACCGTCTTTAACGGCATCTCTACTGATCAAAGCGCGGTCGTTTACCGAACTGCTTCAGCCAGTTACAAACTGGGTGACCTGGATCTTCGTCGGAAAAAGAAATCACGGGTGTTGTATTGCCCCAGGCACCTTCAACAACAGAACTTTCAGCTATCAGAGAACTATTCGGCAGCATCCAATACCCAGCTTTTTGGACCCTTAGGGAGACAGTGAGAAATATAAGCTTCCATCAACCGCTCTATTAGTACTTTGCATGTTCAGGCCTGCTGGCCGCTACAGGTCAGCCAAGATAGTTGAGCTTGCTATACCGTCGTAGTCACTGCTGGTTCAATGACTCCGACCTGAATGACCTCCTCGGCTAACGCGCTGACTAGACAGCGCTGGCTGAATAACCGCATGGATACCAAACATGGAGATATGATGTGGTTTCACAGAGCACTCGTTCGCATCAGACTTTGCCAGGCGGTCGCATGCGATTCAAGCACCGACCTGCATCGAATTTCATCAAAGCGCTTCCAGGGCGAGGAAATTTCTCCAACGCACAACAACCCTGCCGCTCATCGTGTGTTCGGCAAATTAAGACAGTTACTCGCTTTCTGCGTTGGAGATAGTCTCCATCAGTGCTTGATGCACCTAGTATTACTATGACTTTTGAAACTCAAAAAGGGGGGATAATGAAGGGGAGACGAAAAGTAAAGACACTCAAGTGGAAAATGAAAGCAGATTTTGAAGAGCATGCTCAGGGCTTGCTTCGGAACAGATCTGATAAACAGAACAGGTTTCTGGACCGGGCCCTGTTAGGCGGATGCGAACTGGAACCGGGTTGAAGGCTCGCCGGCTGATCCACGCATCTAGGGATAACGTTTCAGTAAGAAATACCATAGATCTTTTGAACCCTCACCAAGTCAATGGATGTTTTCAAACACGCAACCAAGGACTGCTGATGGTGGGCGATGTTGGCTATTTGTCGGGGTTTGGTGGCTTCACTTCGGGCAGGGCTAACGTGTTCTGCACAGGAATCCGTTGCGCAGCATAACGCCGATTGATTTCGTCCAAGCACTCACGCATGGGGGCCTTAGCCTAAGGAACCTAGTAGCATGTTCTCTGTGTGGCCGATACGGCACGTCAACTAACTGTAGGTCAAGACATCATAGGAAGCACTCGCCAAGCGTGAGCACCTAATTGCGGCAGCACGATGACCAAGAGGGCTTAAACATGACCATGCCGATTGAACGTACCCGGGCAGTCATCCAAACGGGGGCGTTTCTGCTCGAGCTCTCCCGAGACTTATCGATGCCAGAAAGGGTACGCCGTGACGCCAAATTCCTCCTGCGTCACTATCCATCTCAGTTTCAGGTGCTTCTGGCAGGACGGATTGAAGAAGCGTCAGATACTGACGTGTCCCCGATGGGCCCAGTCTTCAGCTCCGCAATCGATAGCAGCTACCACACCCCGTTCGTTTGCTCTGCAGCCGACAAAGCTTCCAGAGGACATGCTGGGATCGCGCCATCAAAGCCGTGACTGACGCTCGAAAGGTTGTGTTTTTTACCGGCGCCGGCATGTCTGCTGAACGTGGAGTTCCGACTTTCCGTGACAAACTCACAGGCCTTTGAGAAAGGTACGATCCTGAGCGGTTGGGAACGGCAAAGTTTAGCCTTCAAAAGAACAGCAACACCGAGGACAGCGGAAAGAATGGAGCCCATTAGCACCCCAACCTTCACCTCATCGACCAAATGCAGGTTATCCGGGAAAGCCAGCGCCCCGATGAACAGGCTCATTGTGAAACCAATTCCGCACAGCAGCGCTACACCGTACAGCTGAGACCAATCACATTTCTCAGGCAGCTTGGCCAGCCCTGCGCGAATAGCCAGCGCAGCCAAACCAAACACGCCAATTTGCTTGCCTAGCAATAGCCCAAGCGTTACTCCCAGAGGTACCGGGTCGATCAGGTTATTGGGCGAGATACCGGCAAGAGAGACATCCGCATTGGCAAAACCGAAGATGGGTACAACGGCGAAAGCGACCCACGTGGGCATCACCAGGAACACAATAACGCTCAGTGAGGCCAGCAACATGCTGACCGACAAGCCGCTGGTGTAAAACAGGGCGATGATCAGTACAGAACCAAGGTCATCAAAAATCGCCAGCGCGGACAGAAAGATTCTCAACGAAATGGGCACACGTTTACCGAGCAGCGACAGTACGCCCAAGGCAAACGCGATACCGGTCGCTGCAGGAATAGCCGACCCTTGGCGAACAGTGCACGGTACTCAGCCGCGAAATGGCTGAGCGTCGTCTTGATGGTGATGCCAGGCTGGTTCATGTGGCTGGCAATTTTTTCTTATCAGCTAACACGTAACAGGAAGTCTAAAACCGTAGTTGAATATGCAGATCAATTCGGCTGAGTTTCTCCAAAAAAGCCTCTGCGCCAAGCCTGGCCAGCATCCGCTGACCAGGCAACGCAACTAAAGTCTGCTTGCGCCCCCGTTGCGATCTATCGGTCGATAGACTGGCCGACACACCGTAATCCCGAACAGTCAGGTACTCACCTGCCCTACCGCGCTCAATCCTCGAGCGCACGAACGCGCTGCATGCGCTTCTGCTCTACCGGTGCAGCGGCCACCTGCAGCTCAAAGTCGAAATCAATCCGCGCAAAGCGCCCTTGCACGCCCAACTCCCGCGCCAGTTGCTGATCGTCGCTGAAGCGGATTTCGGCGATCAGTTCATCGCGTGTGGCATACGCAAAATCGTCGTGCAAGTACGGGTCATCCGACAGGTTGATCTGTGTGGTCAGGTGCCGGTAACCCGGTGCCGAAATAAAGAAATGGATATGCGCCGGCCGCTGCCCGTGGCGCCCGAGTTGATCAAGCAACTGTTGGGTCGGCCCGGTCGGCGGGCAGCCATAACCCGACGGCACGATGCTGCGGAAACGATAGTTGCCCTGGGCATCGGTTTCGATGCGTCGACGCAGGTTGAACTCCGATTGCGTCGGGTCAAACCACGAATACGTGCCGCCGGTATTAGCTTGCCACACATCGACAATCGCGCCGGCTAGTGGATTGCCGTCGGTATCGCGCACCTGACCACGCATGAACAGCGGCGCGGCGGCATCGGTCCCATCATCCAGCCGCGCTTCGTACTTGGACAACGGCGCACCGGCCACGTAAAGCGGGCCTTCGATGGTACGCGGGGTGCCACCGGTCTTGCCGGCCTCGACATCGGCGGCGTCCATCAACATGTCCAGGTAATGCTCCAGCCCCAGCCCCGCGACGAGCAGCCCGGCTTCCTGGTTCTTGCCCAGTTCGTTGAGGTAGTTGACCGCCTTCCAGAATTCTTCGGGGGTCACCTCCAGGTCTTCGATGATGTTCACGGTGTCGCGCAGAATTCGGTACACCAACGCTTTGGTGCGCGGGTTGCCGCCATCGTTAAGGTTGCCGCTGGCCTCTTCAAGAAACTGTTGAGCGTGGTCGGTCTGTGACAGTCGGGTGGACATAGTGCATTCCTCATCTTGTAATTATTGGGTGAATGACAGGCTTAGCGGTCATCTTCATGGATCGACGAAGGGTGCCGGCACAAGGCGTTCACTTCGATGGCCATATAAGGGAAGAGCGGCAGTTGCATCAGCAGGTCGTGAAGGTCTTGCACGCTGTCGACATCAAACACGCTGTAGTTGGCGTAATGTCCGGCGATACGCCACAGGTGGCGCCATTTTCCTTCCTGTTGCAGACGCTGCGCCAGGGCCTTCTCATCGACCTTGAGGCTGGCCGCGCGCTCGGGGTTCATGTCCAGGGGCAGGTTCACGGTCATTTTCACATGGAACAACATGGCAGGTGCCTCTCAGTGTTTGTCACGACGAAAGAACGCCAGGCGCTCCTCATCGATGGCCAGGCCCAGGCCCGGTGCGGTGGAGACATGCAGGTGGAAATCACGGTACACCAGCGGCTCCGTGAGGATGTCGTCGGTCAGTAGCAGTGGGCCGAACAGTTCGGTGTCCCACGCCAGTTTGTTCAGCGTGAGGAATGCATGCGCCGACGCCAGGGTGCCGATACCGCCCTCGAGCATGGTGCCGCCGTACAGGCCGATGCCCGCCGCCTCGGCGATTGCCGCCGTGCGCAACACCGCGCGGGGGCCGCCGTTCTTGGCGATCTTGAGGGCGAACACCGACGCCGCGCCTTCGCGGGCCAGGTTGAAGGCGTCCTCCACAGATTCGATGGATTCATCCGCCATGATCGGTGCCGGGCTCGACAGGTTGAGCCGCGCCATACCACCGCGGTTATTGCGGGTAATCGGTTGCTCGATCAGGTCGATACCGTTGTCGCCAAGCACCTTGCACGCGCGCAATGCCACCGCCTCGTCCCACGCCTGGTTAACGTCCACGCGCACACTGGCGCGGTCGCCCAGGGCCTTTTTGATTGCGATCACGTGGGCCAGGTCGTGGTCGACCTCACCGGCGCCGATCTTCAATTTGAAGATGCGGTGGCGGCGCAGGTCGAGCATTTTCTCGGCCTCGGCAATGTCCTTTTCGGTGTCGCCGCTGGCCAGGGTCCAGGCCACCGGCAACGCATCGCGCACGCGGCCGCCGAGCAGTTCGCTGACCGGCAGGTTCAAGCGTTTGCCCAGCGCATCGAGCAAGGCGCTTTCGACGCCGGACTTGGCAAAGGTGTTGCCCCGAATACTGCGCTCCAGGCGCAACATGGCCGCATTGATATTGCTGGCGTCCTGGCCGATCAGCAGCGGCGCAAAATGGCGATCGATGTTGACCTTGATGCTGTCGGGGCTTTCATTGCCGTAGCTCAGGCCGCCAATGGTGGTGGATTCGCCGATGCCCTCGATGCCGTCGGCGCAGCGCACGCGGATGATCACCAAGATCTGGTTCTGCATCGTGTGCATCGCCAGCTTGTGCGGGCGAATGGTGGGCAGGTCGACGATGATGGTCTCGATCGACTCTATGGCGCAAATGGGCATGGCGATACCTGTTGAGTTCTTTTTAGATTTGATCCGATTCTGTTCCCTATTCTTCAGGGCATCCAATATAGAATGAGTCTCGAACAATACCCTTAGGGTATGGAGGGAGTGATCATGGAACTACGTCACCTGCGTTATTTCCAAGCGCTGGGGGCAACCCTTAACTTCACCCGCGCCGCCGAACGCCTGCACATCGCCCAACCGCCCTTGAGCCGGCAGATCCAGCAACTGGAGGATGAGCTGGGGGTTGTTCTGCTCGAACGCGGCCGGCCGCTGCGGCTGACCGAGGCCGGACGGTTTTTTTATGAGCATGCCAATGTGCTGCTGGAACAGCTGAACACGGTGTGCGCCAACACGCGGCGCATCGGCCAGGGAGAGAAGACTTGGCTGGGCATCGGCTTTGCGCCGTCGACCCTGTATGGCGTGTTGCCGGAACTGATTCGCATGCTGCGCACCCACGAGGCGCTGGAGCTGGAATTGGGGCTGTCGGAGATGACCACCTTACAACAGGTCGAAGCGCTCAAGGCCGGGCGGATCGATGTGGGTTTCGGGCGAATCCGCATCGACGACTCGGCCATCGTCCAGCGCGTACTGGTGGAAGATCGACTAGTCGCCGTATTGCCCGCCCGCCACCCGTTGCTGGCCGCACCAGCCACCCTCGCCCAGTTGGCCGCAGAGCCTTTTGTGCTGTACCCCGGCAATCCGCGTCCCAGTTATGCAGACCATGTGATCGCGCTGTTCGACGCCCATGGCCTGAGCCTCAAGGTGGCGCAATGGACCAACGAATTGCAGACCGCCATCGGCCTGGTCGGCGCGGGCATGGGTGTGACGTTGGTACCGGCTTCGGTGCAGGTGCTGCACCGCGCGGACATCGGCTACACGCCTGTTGTGGAAACCACTGCGACCTCGCCGATCATTCTGAGCCGGCGGATGAATGACCAGTCGCCGGGGCTTACACATTGCCTGCAGTTGGTGGAAGAATTGATCTGAGTTCCTCCGGCCGGGTTTGTCTGAACCCGGCTACCGTTCGCTCTCCAGCGAACGTGGCATTCAGCAAGCCTTGGAGGCTTCACCCAGGCGGTGATAGGCGCGGTTGAAATATACCAGGCCCTCGTCCGCACCGCTCTGGCGAATGGTCTGCACCTCGCAGTAGAAAATACTGTGGGAACCCACTTCGTGGACCTGCGCGATCCGGCAGTCGAAGTTCACCAGCGCTTCGAGCATCACCGGCGCGCCGCTTTCCAGGGTGGTCCACCCCGTCACAGCAAAGCGCTCATCCATGCTCAGCGTGCGGTCGGCGAAAGCACCGGACAGGTGCTGATGATCGCCGCATAGGGTGTTAACACACACCACGCCATTGCGCTTGAAATGCTCGTTGGAATGAGAGGAACGGTTCATGCACACCAACAGCGTGGGCGGTGAGTCGGTCACGCTGCAGACCGCCGACGCTGTAAAGCCGAACCGTCCTGCGGCGCCATCGGTGGTGATGACCGACACGGCACCGCCCAGCATGGCCATTGCATTGCGAAAGCTGCCTACATCTATCATGGTCGTTCCCCTTAGATATCCAGCACGAGTTTTTTGGATTTGGCTCGTGAACAGCACACTAGAATTTGGTCATTGCCGGCCTTTTCATCGTCCGTGAGGTACACGTCGCGATGGTCCGGCTCTCCTTCGAGCACGTCGCACAGGCAGGTCCCGCACACCCCCTGCTCGCAGGAAATCTCGATCTTGACGCCCACCTGCGCCAGCGCGGCGAGAATGCTCTGCCCTTCGGCCACCTGCACGGTCTTGCCGCTGCGTGCGGCCACCACTTCAAAACTGCCACCCGAGTTGTCCACTTCCACCTGGAAATATTCCTTGTGGATGTGCGACTCGCTGTAGCCCTGCTTGCGCGCGCCCTGGATCACCCAGTCCATGAACCCTGCGGGGCCGCAGGTATACATGTGCACGCCGGCCTCGCCCTTGCCCAGCACCTTGGCCAGATAGAGCTTCTGCTCGGGCCCTTCGTCATCGAAGTGGGTGAACACCTGCGCGGCAAACGGTGCGCTGGCCAGTTCCGCGAGGAACGCACTGCGCTTACGCTCACGCCCGCAGTAGTGCAGTTCGAAAGTTTGGCCGGCCGCGTGCAACGCATAGGCCATGGCAATGATCGGCGTGACACCGATACCGCCACCCAACAGCACTGAACGCCGCGCATCGGCCGCCAGCGCAAACAGGTTGCGCGGCAGGCTTATCTGCACCTCGTGACCTTCGAGCAGGATGTCATGCACCCCGACCGAACCACCGCGCGAGGCCGGATCCCTGAGCACACCCAGGCGATACAGGCTCGGGTCGGCAGGGTTGCTGCACAACGAGTACTGGCGCACCAGCCCCGGCCCGATATGGATATCGACGTGCGCACCGGCATCGAACATCGGCAGCGGCGCGCCGTCACGGCGGGTCAGGTCCAGGACGACAACACCGTCCCCTTGCAGCTCGCGCTTGCGCACGACTACGTCCAACAGTTCTTCAGTCATGGCCATTATTCCATGGAGTTCGCAAAGGCCGCCGTAGCGGCCGGTATCAGTCAGCGCATGAACAGGCCGCCATTCACATCCCAAGTGGCTCCGGTAGCGAAATACGCCTCGGGGCGTGCCAACTGCACAATCAAGTCACCGAGAAAATCCGCATCGCCCAGGCGCTGCACCGGAATATTGGCCATCAGGCCCGGCAAGCGTTCGGCCGGAATCGCCGCGCGCACCGCCGCCGATTCGATAGGGCCTGGGGCAATCGCGTTGACCGTCACCCCGCGCGCGGCAAATTCCTTGGCGAAGATCTTGGTCAGCGTCACGATGCCGCCCTTGCTCGCGGCATAATGCGCGCCGGTCGCGGTGCCGCCGTTTTGCCCGGCCAGGGAGGCCATGTTGATGATGCGTCCATAGCCGGTTTCGGCCATGTGCGCGCCCAGCACCTGGCAGCCAAGGAACACACTGCGCAGGTTCAGGCCGACCACGGCGTCGAATTCCTCGGGGCTGATCTGCATCAGCGGCGTGGTCTTAGTGACGGCCGCGTTATTGACCACCACGTGCAGCGCGCCGAAACGCGCCAGCACCTGCTCCAGGCCCGCTTCGAAATCGGCCTTGCTGCCGGCGTCCAGTTGCAGCGCAAGCGTGTGCTCGCCGGCGGGATCCAACTGTTTGGCGCAGGCTTGCGCGGCGTCAAGGTTGAGGTCGGTAATGACCACCGAGTACCCGGCCCGCAGCAGGCTCGCGCAGAAATGCTGCCCCAGGCCCTGACCCGCGCCCGTCACCAATGCGATCTGGCTCATTTCGGCGCTCCTTAAAGGATGTAGCCGATACCGGCAAGGGCATCGTCACTGTTGATCAGGCTGACCACTTTGCGCTGGATCTTGAAACCACCCTCGCTGCGGATCAGTTGGTAGGTGAGGTCGGCGCTGTAGAACTTCAGGCTTTCCTTGCGGAACTCACGGATGTTCTGCGCGCAGCGCACCGTCACCTGCACGCCGTCATCGGCCAACACCCGAAACCGCGACTGCATGCGCACCGTGCGCGGTTGCGGGCTGGTGGAAATCGATTCGCCGCCGGTCAGGCGTTGCACCCGCAGCTCACGCATATGATGGTCGTCGTAGGCGTAGTTGAGGGTGTTCTCGAAGTCGGTTTCCAGAGGATCGATGGGTATGATGTAGGTGCCCTTCTCGGTCCACATCTTCAACCAGCCGTCGTATTCCCCGTGGTCGAGCATGTCGCCTTCCTGCCAGATGAAAGCGGTCACTTCGTGCAGTAATTGCAGGTTCATAAGGTTCTCCACGGGTCAGGCCGACATCATCTTTTTCCACTGCTGATAGGCCGCGCGCATGCCGGTTTCGGCACTCACATCGGATACCAGCCCGTCTGCACTGGCCTGCTCGCCGGGCAAGCCGCGGTTGAGCATGATCCACAGGCGTTCACCGGCGCTGGCGCCCTTCTGGACCCGTTCCCAGGCCTCGGAATCGTCCGGGGTGCCGAAGCCCATCGGGCCCTGGAAGTGCTCATGCAGACGCAGGCGATAACGGTTGGCCACGGCCGGGCCGCCGTCCATGGTGATCACCGAGTGGTGGATTTCGGTCTCGGTCACCGAGATCGGTTGCAGCACCCGGAAGAACGCCATCGAGCAAGCGACATTGGGGAACAGGTTGAGGTTGAAGCCGGTGCCGCCGACCGCACGCACGATCCGGCGCACCTGTTGCTCTTCGATACCTCCGTCACGCAGCTCGGCCGCGAGGCCTTCGAAGCGCTCGGGGATCGGTTTGTCCAGGTCGGCTTCGAGGTCGATCAGGTCGGGAATCATCACCATCACGCTGTGGCCGTTGCCCAGGTCCTCGACGTAGCCGGGGCCCTTGACGAAGTCGAACAGCGCCAGGGTCTGCTCGTCCACCGACGACAGAAAGCTCTTGTGCACCAACGGGAAGTGGTAGGCGTCGGTGGTGTTTTCCAGCTGGATCTTCCAGTTGCCGGGGAAACGGAAGCGGTGTTCGCCCGGAACCTTGATGCCATAGCCGGCGCCCTGTTTCATGAACAGGTCCATCCATTTTTTCGCCGCGCCGAGGTAGTCCTCCAGCGGCTCGATGTCGTCCTTGAACGTGGCGAAGATCATGCCGGCATAGCTTTCGGTGCGCAGGCTGACCAGCGGCAGCTCGGCCTTGTCGATGCAATCGCCGTAGCTTTCCGGGTGCGGAATACCGCGCAGCGAGCCATCGAGCGCGTAGCCCCAGCCGTGGTACGGGCAGACGAAGCTGTTGGTCTTGCCTTTCTTGTGTTCGCATACGGTGGCGCCACGGTGACGGCAGCGGTTGAGCAGCACGTGCACGTCTTTCTTGCGGTCACGCACCACGATCACCGGCTGCTTGCCGATATAGGTGGTCTTGTAGCTGCCGTTGTCGGGGATCTCGCTTGCGTGGGCAACCCAGATCCAGGTGCTGTAGAAAATCTTCTCCAGCTCGGCGTCGAACAGTTGCGCGTCGGTGTACATCGAGGTGTGGACGCGGTCGGCCTGAACCAGGTCGGCGGGGTCGACGTCAAGGTTTACTGCGGGAATCAGCTTGCTCATGGGAGTGTCCTCGTCGGCATCAAGTACGCTGAATGATCAGCTCGCGCCCAACCCGGGCTTCGATCTTGGTGTAGCGCCACAGCTTGTACGGGCCATCTCCCACGGGTGTTGTGCGAAACAGGTTGCAGGCGGCATGCACGGTATCGATGTCCGGCACGTCGGCCAGCAGGTAGGTGGTCCAGGGGAAGCCATCGGAAGGCCCGACCATGCTCTGGTCGTCATCCATGTTGCCCAGCACCTTGACGCCGGCGAGGTCGTGAATGCCGTTCCACATTGCACTGAACGCTGCCCACACCTGCAATTGCTCGTCGCGCGCGGCATCGAAAAAATTCTGGTTGATGCCCATGCAGAACAGCACGCGCAAGGTCTTTTTATCGCTCATTTTATTTCCTCGACGGTTAGAGGTAGCCAGGCAAAGGCTGTTTGCCGAAGAACATGGCTCCGGCGTTTTGATAGGTGATGTCGCCCATGAAGGCGTGCTGGGTCACCACTTGGGCGTCGTTGACGCAGCGGGCCAGCGGGCTGTCGTTGTACACGCCGCTCATGCCCGAGAGCATTTGCGCGGTACGCGCCACATCGGCGGCGACGCGGGTGGCATGGGTCGACGACAGCCGCAGCAGGTTAGTCGCGGTCACGGGTACCGCGTCGCCGGCCAGGACGTAGTCCCAGGCGCGGTCGATGGATTCGTAGAAAAACGCCCGTGCGGCACGCAACTCGGCTTCGGCACGGGCAATGTCGACCTGGGCCAGGGGCCGATCGGCAATCGCCGGGGCGCCAGTGACCGAGACACGCCCACTGGCCATGTCGGCCAGGGCATCGAGTGCCGCACGGGCAACGCCCAAGCTGACCACCGAGAGCACCTGGGTGGCGAATGACAGCGATGGGTAGCGGAAGAACGGCTCGTCCAGATTCGGCAAGCCGCCACGCACGAACGTCCACTCTTCGCAGACCCGCACATGTTCGGCGACCAGGTCATGGCTACCGGTACCGAGCAGGCCGACGGTGTCCCAGGTTTCGTCGATGCGGATCGCGCTGCGCGGCATTACCGCAATGCGTGGCAGGCCGAAAGTGTCGCCGTTTTTCGGGGCGATGCCGACGCCGACAATGTCGGAGCCCAGGGAGCCGCTGGAATATTTCCAACGACCATTGACCACAAAACCGCCTTCGACCACTTCCGCCGGTTGCGGCGGGAAGATGCCACCGGCGAACACCACGTCCGGACCGTTGGCATACACCTTGGCGATGCTCTCCAGCGGCAGCGCCGCGAGGTACACCGGGCTCATGCCGAAGCTGGCAACCCAACCGGCGGAACCATCGGCCTGGGCAATACGCTCGATCACCTGGCAGAACTCGGCCGGCGAACACTCCAGGCCACCAAAGCGCTTGGGCACCAGTGCCCGGTAAACGCCGTGCTGCTTGAAGGCCTCGATCACGTCCTGGGAAATGTGGCGCTGGCAGTCGAACTCGCCGGCTCGGGCACGTTCACGCACATCGACCAGCAAGGCTTCGAAGGCGGGGCCACTGGCAAGCGAGCTCACCGTATCAACCGCTGGTTTTTTAAGCGAATGCATAGATTGACTCCGTTTTCAGGAACGGTATTGGGCTGGGCGGGAATTCAGCGTCGAGCGGGGACGCGGGGCGTAACGAGGGCGATGGATCGGCATAGTGGTTACCTTTGTTTTTGTGGGTGCCGTTGGGGTGAATTTGAGCTTGGTTACGTGAATTGTCAATTGATTTATCACGCTTAAAAACAATACTAATCACGTAATATTTTGCGTAAATATTGGATGAAATAAGTATTACTCATTGTTTTAAATGGGATTATCGTTAATAAATTAAAAATTTATTTTTAAAAAATATAAAAATTTAGGAGCGAGCTTGCCCGCTAAAAACCTCAACGATGACGTGTACCACCTGGATAAACGCGGTGTCTGAGAGTTCTCCGCTAGCAAGCTCGCTCCTACAGGGGGTGCTCTGTGCAATTTTTTCAGCGCAGCGGCGAGAACGGCGCCGGCAGATAGACCGTGGAGTGCATCTGCAACAGTTGCGGCGCGGAATTTTCCGGCGGCCAGGCGCCTTCGGCCACGGCGCGAGTGCGCACTTCAAGGCGCTGTTCCAGCGAGCTGTAGGGCCAGATGTGCAAGTAGCGCGGAATCTGCCCGCTGGTGGCATAGAACGCGGCATACACCTGGGAATAGTCCGGTCCGGTGCGCCGCTCCACGGCCTTGACCCAACCACGCAACGTCGGTGCCAGCCCGCTGGGCACGAGGTTGTATTCGCGCAATTCATAGAACGGGCCATGAGCCCCGGGAGGCAGCGGTTCGACAAAATCGAAGGCGCTGTAATCATCCACTTGCTGTTCAAGCAGAAATTCGCCGATCGCAAAGCCATCGGACGCCAGCAGATAGCGCTCGCGTTCGCGTTCACGACAGCCGCCATCGTCGAACCCGCGCAGCACCGCGATAAGATTCTGCGAGCCGATTTCCGATACCCAGCAGCCCATCAAATGCACGCCCTCGCCCGCCTCGCGCAAACTCTGCTCCAGGCGTGGCAAGGCTTGCGGCACGGTGCGTACACGCAAGGTGAAGGTCAACAGTTCGAACAGTTTCAAAGCAATCTCCAGGCGCCACGCGCACAGCGCGCCCGCCGTTATCGGCAGTCGCGGAATATGAAAGTCAGGGGTTATTCGTGAGCGCTATCGCTCACCTGTGCGGCAGGCTTGGGCACCGGCAGCTCGGCGTCGCTGCTCCACGCCTGTACCGGGCGGCTGAACAGGTTTTCGGTCTGGAAATGCGCCATGCGCCACTGCCCGTCTTCCTCGGCAAAGCGCACGCTCAGACGCGCGGCGTTGAGGTGGGAGGCGCCGCTGGCGAAGGTGGACGTCTGCAACATCACCCAACTGCCGACCACGGCGGCGTCCCGCGCCTCGATAAGCTCGCTGGCGAGGAAGTGCACATTGAGGGCAAAGTGCGCCGGGGTTTTCATGTAGCCGGCGAACATCGCGGCAATGGCTGCGCGCCCGCGATAGCCGCCGAAGCTCTGGACGTACTTGGCGCCCTTGCCCTCCCACACCGCATCTTCGGTGAACAAGCCGGCCAGTTCGTCGAGCGGCGTGTGTGCGTCGAGGGCGTCACACAACACCATGTAGCGGTTCATGCAGGCGCGGACGCTGTCCTGGATCTCAAAGCGACGCAGGCGTTGTTCCAAGTCTGCGCGGGGAATGCTTGTGCTCATTTCAGCCACCATGCCCAGCGTACAGGCTTTCAAGCAGGCGACCGGCGATGGCCAGCAGTTGCTCATCCGCGCCCTTGGCGGCCACCAGTTGCAGGCCAACCGGCAGGCCCTCGGCACTGGCTAGCGGGATGCTCAGCGCCGGATGCCCCGACAGGTTGAACGGGCGGACGAAGGCGGTCATGCCCAGCACCGCCTGGGTGTCGGTCGCCTCGGCCAGGGTCAAGGGGAAGTCCGGCATGGTTGGCAGCACCAGCACGTCGACCTGTTGCAGCGCCGCATCGACTTCGGCGGTGAAGCGCAGGCGCACCTGCTCGGCCTCGGCCAGCGCAGTGGCCGTGGTGTTGTCGGCGGCCGCCAGGCGCGCGGCGATGTCGGCGCCGACCTTGCCGGTGTCCAGCAAATGTCCGCAGGCATCGAAGGTCTCGCGGTTGATCACCACCATGCCGGCGTCATAGGCCGCCTTGAGGCTGGGCAGCGTGAGGGGTTCATTGGGCAATTGGCTGCCGGCGATGGCAGCGTCGATCACGCGCTGTACTTCCTTGCTGGCCTGCACCGTCACAATCCCCAGGCGCGGCGCGGCGGGTGTCGGCACGGGCTTGAAGGTCGTGTCGATCGCCTGCATGGCCGTGACCAGCATCGGCAGGCTCGCGGCAAACGGGCCGACACAGTCGAGGCTGCTGTGCGTCGGCATAACGCCACGGCGGCTGACCCGTCCGAACGTCGGCTTAAAACCGAACACACCACAGCAACACGCGGGGATGCGCACCGAACCGCCGGTATCCGTACCCAGGGAGAAATCCGCCAGCCCCGCAGCCACGGCAGCTGCCGAGCCGCTGGAGGAACCGCCTGGAATACGCCCCGGAAAACGCGGGTTCGGCGCGGTGCCGGCCCAGTGATTGATGCCCGTGGTGCCGAACGCCAGCTCGTGCAGACTGGTTTTCGCCGCCAGGCGACAGCCCTTGTCCAGCAAGGCCTGCACCACATCGGCGTGGGCGGTGGCCGGCGCGGCATCCGCCAGGGCCTGGCTCGACGCACGCGTTGGCAGGCCGGCGATATCGATAGTGTCCTTGACCATCACGGTCGGACCATCGCCGCCAAGGGAAAGCTGTTCAATCACCAGGGTCATGTCACGTCACCTTCAGTACGAATTACGGAATACGGACGCCCGATGCGCCCTTTCCTTTTTTTCACACTCACCGAATATTACGTGAATTGTCAATTATATTTATGATTGTCGACCCAGACCGTACGGCTCAATAACCGTGCCCAATTCACGAGAAAAGTCTATGATTACTCGCCTCCTCTGACATGAGCACGCCATGACTTCTGTAAAAAAAACCGCAAACCGCTACGACCCCGGCAGCGAAAACTTTCACAAGGAAGACTTTCCGTTCTACTGGCTGGCCATGGTGCATGGCCGCTACAGCCAGTACATGGAAAAGGCGTTGAAGAAAATCGGCCTGGATATCCCGCGCTGGCGCGTGCTGCTGATCCTCAAGGAGAACGGCCAGTCGAGCATTTCTGAGATTTCCACCCACGCGATCGCCAAGCTGTCTACCATCACCAAGACGGTCTATCGCATGAAGGAAGATGGCCTGGTCGATACCGCGCCCTGCGAGGACGACGGCCGCGTCACCCAGGTGCGAATCACCCCTGAGGGCCGCGCGGCGATCGAACGCATCCA
This sequence comes from Pseudomonas sp. 44 R 15, assembly GCF_900004965.1. Classification (NCBI taxonomy): domain Bacteria; kingdom Pseudomonadati; phylum Pseudomonadota; class Gammaproteobacteria; order Pseudomonadales; family Pseudomonadaceae; genus Pseudomonas; species Pseudomonas sp. 44 R 15. Next base: position 64,158 of record NZ_CVTU01000068.1, on the reverse strand, counting down.
GGTGGCGACCCGCGATGTATTCAAACGCAGCTTCACCGGCATGACTGAAGCGCAGATCCAGCGCCTGAGCCGCCTGCTCGAAACGGTGTTCGACAACCTCGGCGAGCCCTAGGCCAGCCGCGACATAGCCTGTCGCGCATAGTCAACTTCCTGGCAGGCTTGAACAAGCAGCCAGGCGCGTATCGGCTTTTAATGCAGAGGTCTTTCGAGCGCCCAACGGGCGCGACGAACCTTTCACTGGAGCCCCGCCATGCACATTGCCTTATTGCCCTCAGTCGTTGCTTTCCTGGGTCGCGATCATTCCAACTTCATCGATGGCGCCGTGCACACCAGCGCGTCAGCGCAGCGCATCGGCGTGATCGACCCCGGCACCGGCGAGACCGTTGCGCAGTTGCGTGATGCGCAGGCCGAAGATGTGAACCTGGCCGTCGACAGCGCGGCTACCGCCTTCAAGGGCGCTTGGGCACAGGTCACGCCTTACCAGCGCGGCGTCCTGCTCAACCGCCTGGCAGATCTGATAGAAGCCAACGGCGAAGAACTGGCGCAATTGGAAACCCTGAGTTCCGGCAAATCGATCAACCTGTCGCGGCATATCGAAGTGGGCCAGAGCGCGGTGTTCCTGCGCTACTTCGCCGGCTGGGCGAGCAAGATCGGCGGCCAGACAATGACCCCGTCGTTTCCGGCCATGGACGGCGAGCAGTACAGCGCCTACACCCTGCGCGAACCGGTGGGCGTGGTGGCGGCCATCGTGCCGTGGAACTTCTCGTTGATGATCGGCGTATGGAAGCTCGGCGCCGCGCTGACTACCGGCTGCACCGTCGTGCTCAAACCCAGCGAATACACGCCGCTGTCTCTGCTACGCCTGGCAGAACTGGCGATTGAGGTCGGGATTCCGGCGGGCGTGATCAACGTGGTCAACGGCCGTGGCCAGGTCGGTCAGCAGTTGATCGCACACCCGCAGGTGCGCAAGGTGTCGTTCACCGGCTCGGTGCCCACCGGCATTGCCGTGGGCAAGGCCGCCATGGCCGCCGACCTGACCCGCGTCACTCTGGAACTGGGCGGCAAGAACGCGGCGGCACTACTGGCCGATGCCAATGTCGATGACGCCGTGGCGCGCTTCGTGCAGTCGGCCTATGTGCATCAGGGTCAAGTGTGCGCCTCACCGGAGCGCTTGTTCGTGCACTGCTCCCTCGTCGAGCAAGTGACGCAGAAGATGGCCGCGATGCTGTCGCAGATGGTCATCGGTTCGCCCCTGGACGAACACGCCCAGTTCGGCCCGCTGTCGAACAAGCCGCACTTCGACAAAATCCTCGGCTTTTTCGACCGCGCCCTGCAGGGCAACCAGGTGGTGTGCGGCGCACGTGCAGTGGACCGCGCCGGTTACTACGTGGAACCGACGCTGATCGTGGCCACCGGCAAGGACGACCCACTGCTGCACGAAGAAACCTTCGGCCCGGTGGTGTGCGTGCTGGGGTTCGACGATGAAGAAGAACTGGTCGAGCTAATGAACGACAGCCCGTTCGGCCTTACCGCCAGCATCTGGACCAACGACCTGTCCAAGGCCTTGCGTCTGATCCCGCGAATCGAAGCGGGCACGGTGTGGGTCAACATGCACACCTTCGTCGACCCCAGCGTGCCGTTTGGCGGGATGAAAGCGTCGGGTGTCGGGCGTGAGTTCGGCAGTGCGTTTATCGACGATTATACCGAGCTGAAATCGGTGATCATCCGCTACTGACACGAAGGAACTTGAGGGCAGATCAAAAGCAGATCTCTATCTACCTGATAGGTAGAGATCCAACATTATTTGTGAACGAGTACGGCAGACACGCATCGCCCCGCCGTACTCAACTGCTCCTCGTTGCCGGCCGGAGTCACGTCCCACGTCACCCAGGTGTAGGCCGACTCATCGTTGAGTTGCACCAACCGGTTGAGATGGATGACGGTGCTCCTGGAGCCCGCCATCAGGTGCTGAACCAGGCCGGTAAGCTGCGCCTTGCCCTGATAACGTTCCGCTACCCCTTCGCCGGTGATCTGGGTCTGCTCGGTGTAGACCTGCTCGACAACTGTCCTGGCGTCTTTCTTCGGCCGGCTGGCGGCAATACCGTTCAGCTTGTTCTCAATGGTGCTCTGCAACGGTTCGGAGGATTGCGCCTGCGCGTGTGGAAAGCCGCAGGCCAGTGCAGCCAGAAGCACAAGGGAAGACGATACTTTCTTGGTCATGAAGCACCCGTTTCAATGAATGAATGGATCAGATCGCTGTGGGCCGGTTTCTAAGCTGGTACACAGAAATTCTGATGCAGTCGGGCGCCGATTGATTGGACATGCTGGACAGCATTTTGCAAATTATTGTCAGGTTGCGCTCAAATCGCGGACAACAAAAAGCCGCGCGGATGCGACACGAAAGCAGTCATATCCGCACGGTTCGCTGAACCCGGACTCAGCGCCCGCGACTTCTGTAGGTGCTCGGTGTCAGCCCCGTCTGCTTTTTGAACGTCTTGGAAAAATGCGCCGAGTCGGCAAACCCCCAATAGCTGGCGATCTCGGTGATCGAGCGATGCGAGCAAACGGGGTCGCGCAAATCCTGCGCCGCCTTCAACAGCCGCTCACGCATAATGTACCGGCAAACACTGTCGCCACTGGCCTCGAACAGCCGGTAGAGCTGGCGGCTGGAAATCCCAAGTTCTTCGGACAACGACGCCGGCGACAGCCGCGGTGAGTCGAGCCGCTGCTGGATGACCGATTGCACTTCATGCAACTGCCACCCCGGCGAGTGGTCGCTGGCGCGGTACTCCATCACCGACTCAAGCAAGGCAACCAAGGCTCGTTGCACGCCGTCGCCATCCTGCGGGCAAGACCACTGAGCCAGCTCGCCTCCAGCGACCTGACGCACCAGCGTGCCAAGCAGTTGACCACAACCCCCCGTAGTCGACAGTTTGCCGAAGCGGGCGCGCTCCAGGTCCTTGAACAGCTCACGCGGCAGAGGGATCGACACATGGGAAAACAACCCCTGGGGGATCATTTTTACCCCCTCGGAAAAGTCGAGCAAAGCAAGGTCACCCGCCCGCAGGTCAACCACCCGGTCCCCCAGTTCAATGGCCATTGAACCCTGCTGTTGTAACACAAGGAAACACCGGCCCACTGAATCGCGCCCGCTTGACCGACTATCCATGGCAATCACATGGGCATTGCTGCGGATGTGAGCAACAGCCGTGCTGCCTATCAGTGTTTGTTTCATTTCCCCGATGAAAAGGCTCTGGCAATGGTCATAGCGCGTTTCGAAACGACCGCAAGCCGCGTTCACACTTTCGTTCCATGCCGACAACGCTTGACCATTCATCATATTCTCCCAGGGGCACGCCCATTATTAGTGCGCTTTTCACGTGATTCAGGTAACAAAAAAATCTTACTTTTAATGATTAAGCACAGAGCGCGCCAACTCGCAAAAAAATCAACTGGAAGGCCGTAGTTTGCCTGCTGTTGCCAAACCTTTGTGCAAGGGCGCGAGCCCATATAGTTCGCAGACCAGGCCCGATAGCCTGTGGTGTCGACCACGCGCTGCGAAATCCAACTTCAGCGCATGACTCAAAGGCCAGTCGGCGGCGTTGTACTACTGGCTGGCGCCCAAGCGCATGATCAAGACCATGGCGCAGGCCACCGGGGAGTCTTACAAAGAGCTGAATGCCGATGCCAGCGAACGCCTGGCGGCGTTCGTCGAGGCTCAGCGCAGCAGCGCAGTGCGCGCTGAATAACAGGTGGTCGCCTGCTTCACAGTCTGGACATGACTGCGGTGTCTGAATCCCTGGCGCGATTGAACGCCAACCGAGCTCTCAACACCGCAGCACCATAGATGGCCAGGACCGCAACCGAACAGGCGCCAGAGAACACGAATACCGCTGAGTAGCCAAACGCCTCGATCAGGAACCCACCGATAGCTGGCCCGAATGCCGCACCGAGAGACAGGCACAGTGCGCCCAACGCGACAAGCTTGCCCGACAGGTCGAACTCGGCCATGACGCCAAAGGTGTAAGCCAGCACGAAGCTGATCGAAAACAGGAAGCAAATGACCCCTACGACATAGGTCGTCAGAGAGGAAAACTGCGCCAGCGCCACCAGGCCCAGCAACTCCGCGAGTATGATAACCGCCACCGGCATGAAGCGCCCCACCTTCAGGCCGATTGCCGACGCGATGAAACCACCGCCTGCATTGATCAAAAAGCCCAGCGCCAGCACCATCCCGATGGTATCGGAGCTCAGTCCGGTCTTTTTCCCCATCAGTTCGAGAAACGCCCACACCGACATGATGCCGGTCAGGAACACCAGGCTGGCCACCAGACTCAACCACACGATGGCGCGACTCTCAGTACTGGCAATCTGGACAGCAGCATCGGACGCATCCAATTGGCGCTCGCTGCGACGCGGCACCCAAGGCAGCGGCAGAATGCCCATCACCACCATGGCAAGGGCGATGGTGATCAACATGCCTTCAAAGCCCCACACCGGCGCCACCGCCACTGGCAGCAGGATGAGCAGGAAGGCGCCCGGTACCGTCTCGATACCCAGCTTGAAACCAAACGCACGTTCGGGCCGAGAGCTGTCACCGAAAATCGTCATGGCCAGGGCATACAAGGCGCCTGTCCCGGCACCCGCCAAGGCCATGATCACCTGCAGCATTTCATAGGAAGGCTCGCGCAAAACAAACAACACCGCGCCCACCACCAGCGCCGACGACAACGCCGAAATAACCCGCCAGCTGAGCCGGTGAATCCACAGCAATGACGCCAGCCCGAACGCGCCGAATCCCAGGTTCATCGCCATGGCGAGGTTACCCAGTTGGTGCTCGCCCAGCCCGAATCGCTCGGCAAACGCTCCAAACAGGACCGGCAGCACGTTCAATAATAGTGCGCCCGCCCCCGAGACCAGCCCTGCACACAAGTAAACGGAAGTTTTATCGATCGGATTTTTTTTTGTAATTTTCATTGAGGTATCCCGGCTTGATGAACAGAAGTCCACGTTTGCTTAACGACGGCCTACACGGTAGGCATTGAGTTGGCGAGAAACCTTGCCCAGAGAGCACAGCACTGCCCTGAAACGATCCTTGCCGAAAATACGCTTGCGCGGAATTGAACTCATCGCGTCCCAGGCGGGCGAGCCACCGCTCATGCCGTCGGCGATGACTCTGGCGATCACCTGGCTGGGTGTGACCCCGAACCCGGAATATCCCTGCACATAGAACACATTCGGATGCTCATCCAACGTGCCGACCTGCGGGAAGAGGTTCAACGAGCAATCCATCGGGCCGCCCCAGGCCAAATCGATTTTGGTGGTGGCAAGGTAGGGAAACAGTCTCAGCATCTTTTTATGGTTCCACGCCTTCAGGTCCAGCGGGACATACTCGAGCAGCATGCCGGCGGTGCCGTACATCAGCCGGTTATCCGCGGTGATCCGGTAATAATCAATGATCGGCGTGATATCGCTGAAGGCGCCACGGATCGGGCTGATGCGCTCGATCATTTCATTGGTCAGCGGCTCGGTGACCGTATTGATTGCGTAGACGTTGATGGTGGAGTTGTCGAGCGAGCGGTCCAGCTTGTTGAGAAAGGCCCCGCACGCAAACAGCAGTTTGTCGGCCTTGACCGACCCTTTTGCGGTTCGCGCGGGGACTTGAGTCCCATAGTTCACCTCAAGCACAGGAGACTGCTCGAAAATCCTGCTGCCATGGATTTCAGTGAATGCCTGAGCCTGCCCCAGCAGCAGGTTCAGCGAATGGATATGCCCATTGCCCATATGCTTGAGCGCGCAGGTGTAGATATCGGACCCGACGATGCTGCGCACTTCGTAACCTTCCAGGTAAGTGATTTCTTGATCCGGATTCAGGCTCTGGAAACCCTTGGCCCAGGACTGCAACAGCTTCCCCTGGCGCTTATTGAAGCCCAGGTAACCATAACCGTGCCGAAAATCTGCCTGGATGTCATACCGCGCGATGTGTTGCTTGATCAGGCTTGCACCCAGGTCGCTGATCTCGAAGATTGCCTTGAGCCCCTCGGGGCCGACGTCCTTTTCGATATTCTCCAGATCATGGCCGATGCCCGCCATCTCGTGGCCGCCGTTGCGCCCCGAACCGCCGAAGCCCAAGTAATTGGCTTCCAGCATCACCACGTTGGTGATACCCCGCTCGGCCAGCTCCAGCGCCGTGTTGATACCCGAAAAACCGCCCCTGATAATCACAACCTCTGCCTCGATATCCCCTTCGAGATCCCGATAATACAGATCGTATTTACGGGTCATGGTGTAGTACGAAGAAGGGTTTTCCAGAGACAACGACATACCAGACTACCTTTTTATTATCAGGGCCTATCACGCCTACAGTGTGTAGCGGATTTGCCTGGCTGGCATGTCCAGTATTGCCGAATTCTTGGTCAGGGCTGACAACTCAACTGCCACCGGACTCAAGCTTGCATTGCGACCGCCCGAGCAGGCAGGCGACGGCTCACCGCATAAGCGACGAGACTACCCAACCCGCAACACCCCACCACCAGGCACATCGGCCACGCGGTGCCATCAGCCAACTCGCTGACCCACACACTGGCCAGCGCGCCAGTGGCAAATTGCACCGAAATCCCCAACGCCACGCTCGCGCCGGCCCGGCGTGGAAACAGCGTCATCAGGCTGGCCATGCAATTGGCGCCGATCAACCCGGTCACACCCATGTACAGCGCCATGCAACACACGATACTCGCCAGTCCACCCCATTCGGTATAGCCGACCAGCATCAGCCCCAGCCCTGCCCCGCTGACCAGCACCGCGCCCACGCCGAGCATGCGTTGCGGCCCATAACGGCCGACCCAGCGCGCATTGATGAAGGTCACCAGGATGATGCCGAGGATGTTCAAGGCGAACAATGCGCTGAATACCCGAGGCGAGGCACCGAAATACACCACGTACACGAAAGGCGAAGCGGTGATAAAGGCGAACATGCCGCCAAAGCCCAAGGCCATGCACAGGATCAGTGCCACCGCCCTGGGCTGGCGGGCAATGGCAAGGTAGGCCGCGAAAGCCGCCGCCACGGACGCGCCGCGATCCTGTATCGGCAGGCTTTCCTTAAGCGTCAGGGTAACCAGCAACAGGCACAGGCTGGACAGGATGAACAAGGTCGCGAAGATCGTGCGCCAACCCTGGATCAGCACCAGCCAGGTGCCGATCATCGGCGCGACCAGTGTCGCCATCATCGTCAACACGTGCATCCACGACAGCACTTTGGCGGCCTCCACCAGGCCGACCATGTCCCTGGCAACGGCGCGCGCCAGTACCAGCGCGCCCGCGCCACCGAGCGCCTGGAAAAAGCGCCAGGCAATCAATTGTTCGACGCTGCCGGCAAACAGGCAACCCAGGGTCGCTGCCGCGTACAGCACCAGGCTGCCAAGCAGCAGAGGGCGTCGGCCATAGCGGTCGGACAACGGGCCGTAGCACAACATGCCCAGGCACAGCCCGGCGAGAAACGCGCTGATGGTGTGTTGCACCTGCGCAGTGCTGGTCGACAGGTCCTCGGCGATTTGCGGGAAGCTGGGCAGGTAAGTGTCAATCGAAAACGGCCCGAAGGCCGTCAATGATGAGAGCAATACAATCAGGCGTGCCCGCGGGTTCATCGACCGGAAATCGCGAGTCTGTGAAGAAACTCGATGACCAGGCGGTTGAGGCCCGCGCCCTGGTCGTCGTGCACATAATGGCTGGCGTCCGCGACTTCGGCGGTGCGCACCTGCGCATTGCAGTCGCGCATGGCTTGCAGGGTCGCCGCCGGCAGAAAGTCCGAGCGCAGGACATGCAGGTTCAGGCCTGCTCGAGTGGTGAAGAAACTGCTGGCTGAGTGCATAGCTTCGCTCCGCTAATCTGCGTAGGAGCGAGCAACCTCGCTCCTACAGTGGCATGAGGTTTGGGTCAAATCAGAAACGATCGAAGCGATACGCGCTCGGACAAGTAGATCAAGTCTATGTTTGTGGTAGTGGACATTATTATTCTCGACTGAAGGAGGTATCGACTGCTCCCACGCTATCGAGGTCGAGTATCGGCGTGCGGTTGGTGACGGTATTGTAAATTTCGGACATCAAGCTTCAAGCCGGCCCTCGGCGTTGGCGCGAAATGATGCTCGATGTCGCGGCGACGCTGTCAGGAAAGTCGATGGGGCTAAAATCGTGAGTGCTCCAGACGAAATAGTCTTGGGAAACGCAACGCCAGAATAAAGCGGCCAAGAACCGCTCAAAAAGAGTGGCTGTCTAAAAAGGGTGCCCTCGGGAACGAGGGCACCTCCACCAAGGAGCAAAAGTGGAAACTATTCCAGGCGCACGGATGAAACGCTCTGCCGGTTTCTAGTGCTGACTGCGTTATTTACGTCATGCTTTTCTTTGATCAAGCTAGATCTCGCAAGAAGTACAGAACGTTTGCCAGGCAAAACTCGGCGATCCGACGGTGAGCTATGGCGTGTGCAGGGATACAACTTTATCTAAACGGCGAGGAACAAAAACAGGTGACATCAGTCACCTGCCAGGTATCAAAATGTCGTAGAAAACACCAACTGGGTGTACACATTTGTATCGTTGTTACCCAACTGCGTCCCCCCCTTCTCTGCGCTCTTGTCTGGCTGGTAGATGCCTAACAACGGCAAAACGGTCAAGTGCTGATTAACGCGCCATTCGGCATACAAGTCGATTTCATGACCATCGGTGTTACTCACGTTACGATCGATGGTGTCGTAATTAAAGTACATGGCTCCGAGGGTCAGGCTTTCCAAAGGATTGACCTTGAACGTAACATTCTGGATACGAGCGTTATTGTTGAAGGGGCCGGCATAGTTACTGGCCACTTCACCCTGGAACCATGTGCCGTAGCCACGACCCGTCCCATAAAACAAGGTGTCATAACCTTCTGAAAAGCGGCTGTAGCGATAGCTGGCGCTCGGCCTCCACGGAGCATCAGCAAAGGTCCACCCTGCTTCCAGATACCAAGCGTCCTCATTCGCCGCATTCGGTTTGTTTTGCCTGGCGTATTCACCCGACAAAAACAGGTTTTCCACGCCAGCATTACCCACTGCGCGCACGCTGTAGGTCTTCATGCCTTCACGCTCAAGCTGCAGGGGCGAAGCGTACTGTTCAGCGATTTTCGTGGTGTTGATGTACGTCAGGCCAACCGTACCGGCTGCAGCCACGTGTTCCAGCGTACCGACGTACATCTCGGTATTGGCCTGAGAGGGGTTATCGGATTTAAGCCACATCAGATCGCCACGCCAGCCCTCTTTACCGCCAATGCGCAACACGGCTGTCTTATCGAACGCTTTGCGGGCAGCCACGTAGAAAGCACCTCCACGATTGTACTGTCCGTCGCCGAGGCCGCGACCTGCACTGAAGGCATCGCCCTGAATAAGGAAGCCGTCGCCCACTGCAATATTCTGTCGACCGAATGAAAAGTCGATGCCGTCTTTGCCAAGGACTTCAACCAGGTTGCCCGAGCGCCATCCCAAATAAGCATCTTCAATCTTGGTGGTGCGCTCAGATCCATCAGTGTAGCCAGCAGCGTCCCCGTCCCCCCAAGTGGCCGAACTGACCAGTGAGAAGGCACCATAGGCCGTCCCTGCGCCTCGCAATCCCTGATCGCCGCTCACGCCGTACTTGATGTAGCCCTCTCGCCATGAGGACGCCCCCTGTGTTAACCGGCCAGAGGCTGGATAACTTTCACGACTGTGGAAAACGCCAAAAACCGCATCCAAGTTAGCATTGAGATGGGTGTCATCTCGGGAAAAAAGCTCATAAGCGCCCGCGGGAGTTGTTGCATTGAACAGTGCAGCGAGGGTACAAAAGTGAAGCAGGGAATATCGACGCATGGTTGCATTTCCATTTTTTTTATTGGGTTAAGCGATACATTAAATGGGCTATTCCTCACCTGCATTTAAATGCCGCCAGGATTCTGCAGTCGTTGGGGTAGTCAATGCGAGCTACCGATTAATAGTTGCGCAGTCTATGCTTTAAACATCTGTTGCGTTTTTTTAAATCTTCACCTCCTCGCGATATCTTGCTTGAATACCTCTCTAGCAGGCCTAACATGAGCATTATTATCTGTACAACAATCGAGTCTGACGTGCTTTTTCTGTAGAGCCTGTGCCACGTATAAGAAGGGCTAAAAATTTGAGTATGCTGACCCGACAGAAAACACCCGCCTCTACAGAGACTGATATTTAAATCTATAACCGACACCCTCAGTAGACCCTGTTCAACCCCGACAAAGTGCCTTCCGATCAAAACGCTTGGCGAGTGTCAGAAGGCACCACTGTTATAGTCGGCAGAAACAGTTCGGACACTCCTCGTCTTCGGCACCCGAACTGTTAACTTAAAGTATATAACCTATCCCAGCGAGCGCGTCGTCAGCGTTGATCAAACGAATCAACTTACGCTGAATCTTGAAAGTGTCACTGACGCGTTCAAGCTCGTAGACGATGTCCGCGCTGTAATGTTTGAGCGAGTCCTTACGGAACTCGCGCACGTTTTGCGCGCAACGGACCGTCACTTTTTCATCGCTTTCGAACAGCACACGAAAACGTGACAGGGTGCGCACGGTACGCGGCTGCGGGCTGGTGGAAATCGAATCACCTCCGGTCAGACGCTGGATTCGTAACTGACGCATGTGATGATTGTCATAGGCGTAGTTGAGGGTGTTTTCGAAGTCTTCTTCCTTGGGATTGATCGGGATAATGTAAGTACCCTTTTCGTTCCACAGGCTCAACCAGGTGTCGAATTCGCCATGGTCGAGCATGTCGCCTTCAGCCCAGATAAAAGCGGTGACTTGGTTCAGTAATTGCAGGTTCATTTACTTAGTCTCTGCCGTCATCATCTTTTTCCACTGCTGGTAAGCAGCGCGCATGCCGGTCTCGGCGCTTACGTCGCTGACCAGCCCGTCTTCGGTCGGTTTCTCACCCGGCAGGCCACGGTTCAACATGATCCACAGGTCTTCGCCAGCACTGGCGCCTTTCTGCACACGCTCCCAGGCTTCGGAATCGTCCGGAGTACCAAAGCCCATCGGACCCTGGAAGTGCTCATGCAAACGCAGGCGGTAGCGGTTGGCTATAGCAGGGCCGCCGTCCATGGTGATTACCGAGTGATGAATTTCTGTTTCTGTCACCGATATCGGTTGCAGCGCGCGGAAAAACGCCATGGAACAGGCAACGTTGGGGAACAGGTTAAGATTGAAACCCGAGCCACCGACAGCACGAACAATACGGCGCACTTGCTGCTCTTCGATACCGTCTTCGCGCAATTGCGCAGCAAGCTCCTCGAAGCGCTCCGGAATCGGTTTGTCGAGATCGGCTTCAAGATCCACCAGGTCGGGGATCATCACCATTACGCTGTGCCCGTTACCAAGGTCTTCGACGTAACCCGGCCCTTCAACGAAGTCGAACAGTTTGAGGGTTTGCTCATCAACCGATGCCAGGAATGACTTGTGCACCAGAGGGAAGTGGTAAGCGTCTGTGGTATTTTCCAGCTGGATTTTCCAGTTGCCCGGAAAGCGAAAACGGTGCTCGCCTGGGACCTTGATCGGGTAACCGGCGCCCTGCTTCATGAAAAGGTCGATCCATTTCTTGGCAGGCCCGAGGAAGTCGACCAATGGTTCGATGTCATCCTTGAGCGTGGCAAACAGCATGCCCGCGTATTCTTCAACACGCAGGCTGACCAGAGGCAGCTCGCCCTTATCCAGGCAATCACCGTAGCTTTCAGGGCTCGGCACACCACGCAGTGAACCATCCAGCGCGTAACTCCAGCCGTGATATGGGCAGACAAAGCTGTTGGTCTTGCCCTTCTTGTGTTCGCATACCGTAGCGCCGCGATGGCGGCAGCGGTTGAGGTGCACATGGACCTGTTTCTTGCGGTCGCGCACCACGATCACCGGCTGCTTGCCGATGTAGGTGCTTTTGTAGCTGCCCGCCTCCGGGATCTCGCTGACGTGCGCGACCCAGACCCAGGTACTGTAGAAAATCTTTTCCAGTTCCATGTCAAACAGCTTGGCGTCGGTGTACAACGAGGTGTGCACGCGGTCGTGCTTGACCAAGCTTGCGGGCTCCATATCAAACCCGACAACGTTAATTAAATCGCTCACAATTAATTACCTTTCTATCGCAATGTGACGAGAGTCATTTTTAAATAACCTTAAGCCCGCACCCACAGCTCATCAACCGCCGACCGCGAGAGGTTTATTGTTTTAAAGACAACAAGCGTAAGCCCACCTGGATCAAGCTTAACGGCGGTTTAGGTAAGGCCTATATCATTTGATCCCGGAGGAGTCAGCTTTCCTGAAGCGCCCCTTGATTATCCCGTAGAGAAACAAGACAACCAGAAGTAATGGAGTGCCATTGACCCAGGCAGATTCACTGCCCGTTAGCATGCCGTAATTATCGTAGATAAGATAAACGGCAGTACTAAGACCCGCCAGTGCGATGAGTGGGCAGAGTAATGTTTTAAAATACCGTTTATCGTTGGCTTTTTTGAAGTGAACGACGACCCCCAATGTGACAAATGTCTGAAGCCCTATCAATCCAAGCGTCGACAATGCCACCGTTACGGGAAACAAAAATACAAAGGCGTCATAGCCCAGGGAGGAAGAGACGATAATGGTCAGCGCAACGAGCACGGTTACAAGAAGACTAGCATTGGCTGGAGATTTTTTCGTTTCATGAACATGTGAAAGCACATTCGGCAAGTGTCTGTCTTTGGCCAAAACTTGAACATAGCGCGTCGCAGCATTATGCAGTGACAACAAACAGCAAAAGTTGCTGGTGCAGAGCATGAGGGAAACAATCGTCGCCATCGTGCTACCCAGACGAGTCGTGAACAGATTAATGACCAACCCGCCCTTCGCTATTGCTGCCTCGTCCTTGATGGAGTCAAACCCAACCTCACCGATGATCAGCCAGATAATGATCAAGTAGGCGACGCCTACCAAAACGACCGCCAAACGAGTGGCATGCGGAATGGTTTTTGCTGGCTTCCTGGCTTCCATCGCATAAAGCGCGGCGGACTCGACACCGAGGAATGATGCCAGCGCCACCATGAGCCCAACCCCCAGCCCCGGCAACATTATTGCGTCTACCGAGATGGCTTGAACCGGGAGGGCGTTAAGACCTTTATCCAAGAATATGGAAATACCCAGTAGAAAAAGCACAAAGAACTCTGCAAGCACCAAAGGCACGAGGATCTTTGCGGCAAAATCAATATTCGCCCGACCCAGGTAACAGATCGCCCCCACATATAAGACGGTCCATGCTGCCCAGCCGATATCAATACCAAACCCTTGCAGGGTCATATTCGTGTAATACCCGGACGCCACAGCAATCGCCGTGGTAATCGCCAGATAAGAGGCTAAGGCAACCCATGCCGCCCCCGCTCCTACGCCCCGTCCAAAGATCACCGTGAGGTATTTGTAAAATGCGCCGGCCCCCGGGATCGCCCGGATTAATTCGCCATACCCTATCGAGAAAAAAATCATCAGAATTCCTGCCAGCAGGAATGCTCCGGCAAGGCCAGCGCCATTACCGTGCTCAAAAGCAATAGGGGCTGCGGTGAGAACCGCCCCTAACGGTCCTGCGGCTGCAATCACCAATAACGCGATTTTATAAGCACTTAGATTACCTTCTAATTGCTGGCCGCCTGCAGGCACATCTGCAGATAGGGGCTCGGATAGCTCTGTCATCCCAATTCTCCACTCTAATTATTTTATGAATAACGGAAATAAATCGATGCAGCAGCATCCTTGCGGACCAACGCGAGCGCTCCTCAAGCGCAAGCAATACCTGCGCGCTGCCCCTGAAAACCGCAGCCTGGCTATTCTTTATATCGCTCTCCACTCGTTGCCAAGTTCACCAAACGCTTATCTTGCCAAAAGGCGGGTACTCAGGAACTTGTCTTCGATGACACGATTCATGACGCCTATTCAATGAGGCATCAATGTGCAGTGTATATTCCTGGCCGTGGCAATCGGATTGAATCTGGTTCAAGCGTATCCTTCTAATTGTCGGCGCGATGTAGATTGCGCATCACATGTCGCCGGCTTCATAGCGGTGTACGGCCTACCGGTATCCTTGCAGTACTTCGCCGCGGAAACGATGACACCGTAAGCGACATTCGTTGTACAGATTGCAACGCTGCAACCTTTTGGGTGACATCCCTGATCAGGTCCTTGGTCGCCCGAGAAGGAACTGAGTCACTTTTTGCTTGCACCGCCTGCTGATTGCACCGCCTGACCCGCGTGCTTGCTGCGCTCGATGACGAACGCTGATTTATTCAAAGGAACGCACCAGCAATGGCACACAGACGTGCATCGTCACCCTTTGCTCCGATGAGTTGCAGGCCGGTTTTAATGGAGGAACCCGGATAGGGAATTGGCACACTCAATGCAGGGTGCCCGCTCAAGTTGAACGGCCTGAGGAAGCGCGTCAGATCGATCACCGATTCACCCTTGCACACATCGACCAATAGCGGTGGCAGACGAGGCAAACTCGGAAGGACGAGTGTATCGAAGCGTTCCAGCAAATGGTCTACCTGTTCGCTGAATGCCATGCGCACCGCATTCGCTGCTTGTACGGCCACGGCATCAGTGTCGGCCGCACGCAGTAACCTCGCCTCAATATCGGCACCCAGTAAAGCCTGGCCGGTGTAATGACTATAAGCAGCCCACGTTTCAGCATTAATGACGGTCAATGCAGCTTCGAATGCCTGATCAAGAAGCGGCAGCGTGACGACTTCCCAGGCCCAGCCGCGACGATTCATCTCGTTCCGTATGGCTTGCTCAATCGCAGGATCGCAAGAGACATTGACTAAACCTACCCGAAATTTCCCGAGAGGCTTATGCGCCGAGAAAGTTGAGTCCATTGAAGTCATCGCGGCCACGAGCGTCTCGAGATCACGAGCCATGGGTCCTACAACATCAAGAGAACTGGAGGCCGGATACACACCGTGACGACTCAAACGACCGAACGATGGCTTGAGACCCAAGACCCCACAGCAAGCAGCCGGCATGCGCACAGAACCTCCTGTATCAGTACCCAATGCCACATCCACATTTCCCTGAGCAACGATGACCGCTGAGCCACTGGAAGAGCCACCAGGTATCCGATCTGGTGCCTG
The DNA here is from genome assembly GCF_900004965.1 of Pseudomonas sp. 44 R 15. Classification (NCBI taxonomy): domain Bacteria; kingdom Pseudomonadati; phylum Pseudomonadota; class Gammaproteobacteria; order Pseudomonadales; family Pseudomonadaceae; genus Pseudomonas; species Pseudomonas sp. 44 R 15. Next base: position 49,003 of record NZ_CVTU01000068.1, on the reverse strand, counting down.
TGGATTAACTGGCGTTCCAGCCCACTCGTTGATACCGGTCACACCGAAAGCCAGCTCATGCAGCACAGTCTTGCCAATGATTTGCCAACCATCGTCGAGAAGCGCCTTCACAACAGTTGCATGGTTTTGGGCTGGCGGGGCGTGTTCGAAAGCACGACTCCCACACCGTGTTGGCCAACCTGCCACATCCAAAGAATCCTTGATGGCGACCGTCCGACCTGGCCCCCCGATGCAACCTTCAATGACCAGCGGGCTCACAGTGACGCCCCCTGGACATTCTCGAGACGAAAGGCATCAACGCGTTCAGTTGAAAAAGAGGAGATGCGCCAGGCGTCTGCCTCCCAGAGAAATTCCACGCTGAGGGCGGCGACAATTGATCCTGATTGGCCAGACTCGTAGCGACTGAGTTGCTGCATTACCCATCGGCCTTTGGCTTGAAAACCATCGACAGATATCTGCTCACCGGAAAGAAAGTGCATATTTGACAGAAAGTGTGGAGCCGGCGGCAGGTAACTCATGAGCATCGCCACTATCGCTTTGCGTCCGCCTACACGACCAAACTTAAGGGCATACCGAGAACCGACCCCCTGCCAAACTGCGTCCTGGCAGAACAATTGGCCCAGCTCGCTTTCACGTGTTTCAGGCCCGGGAACGTCGCACAAAAACATATACCGATTCAGTAAATGGCGAACCGTAGATTCGGCCTCAAGTACCCGAATACGCTCTTCCAGCAGGGAAATGTCAGAAATGGGGGAAATCATGAAAAGGCTCCTGTCGAATCTGCAAAAACAAGACAAGGAAATTACTGACATAGAAATCGGGCCACAATCACAGCAACCAGGGATCATGTTGCTTTTTAGGCAATGATGTTGATCGGTGCTTGACCGGAATAGCCGCTATACCCTGCTAGCGCAAGCGTTGTCATTACCACAACAAGTGTCGCCTCGAATGTCATCGAGTTCAAAAAAACGAACTGTAGGATAAGCGTGGTCTGTTACCTAGTTTAGCTTGAGCGCCAGAACTCATGCCGAATGCTCCAAGGCTGATTTGGAGCAGTTAAGCGCCGAAAAAAGCGCATAACCGTCATGGCTCACCCGATTATTCGAAGGCCCTGCGATTTGGACCGTTCGATTCAGAATGACAACGGCGTTGAAGGTTAGAGCGCAACCGGTCAGATCACGTCCCCGCTGAGAAAGGTTCGTATCAGCGGCAAGAGCAGTATTTCAAAATGAGCATCAACGACTATGCACAACTTACCAAATATTGATTTCATTTACCTCTCCGAACCGGACATGATTCAGGCGGGCGTCACCAATATGGCAGCCTGTGTTGACACGATGGAAGAAATGTTTTCCCTGATGTACCACGGCGACTACAGGATGGCAGGTCCCAATAACAACTCCCACGGATCTGTGGTGGTATTTCCCGAAGACTCACCTTTTCCGGACATGCCCAAACCTACCCCCGATCGACGCTTCATGGCGATGCCTGCGTACCTTGGCGGTCAATTTCGAACAGCCGGGATGAAATGGTACGGATCCAACATCGCGAATAGAGAGAAGGGCCTCCCCCGCTCCATCCTTCTGTTCGTACTCAACGATGCCGATACGGGCGCTCCTCTGGCAATCATGTCAGCGAATCTTCTTTCTGCTTATCGAACAGGCGCCGTGCCTGGCGTAGGCGCCCGCCATCTGGCCAAAAAGAATTCGAAGGTGGTTGGCATCCTGGGTCCAGGTGTGATGGCGAAGACCTCACTTTCGGCATTCGTTGCCGAATGTCCTGAGATTGACACAGTTAAAGTCAAAGGACGCGGCCAAAAAAATATCGATGCGTTTACATCGTGGGTTCGTGAGACTTTTCCGCAGATTGTCAACATTCATGTGGTTGACACCAACGAAGCTGTGGTACGCGACTGTGACATCGTCACATTCTGCAATTCTGGAGCAATTGGCGATGCCTCTGCCTATCCTGTGGTGAAGCGTGAATGGTTAAGCCCTGGTACGTTTCTGTCCATGCCCGCCTTGACGAGTATCGATGAAGGCATGCAGTCACCCGACATCCGCAAGGTTCTGGACAATCCTTCTCTCTACCAGGCATGGCATGAAGAAAATCCCAAGCCAGTGCACAACATCGTGCCAGTAGTGGGCATCCAATTCCTGGATCTGATAGACGAAGGAAAAATGTCACCTGACCAGCTCGAGGATCTGGGCAAGATTGTTGTCGGTGAAGCACCTGGCCGCAAAAACGACGATGAAATCATCATCATGTCCGTCGGCGGTATGCCGGTAGAAGACGTTGCGTGGGGCACCGTGATTTATCGCAATGCCTGCGAAAAAGGCATAGGCGTCAAACTTAATCTCTGGGAAACCCCAACGCTAAGTTGATCCCGCACGGCCACCGCGCCTTCTGAGTTTTCATTGAATACCGGACACTCCACATGAAAGAAGTTATCGACGTTATTAAAGTTAAAACCGGATCCAAGTTTGAGGAGCTGGGTAGCTATTCGCGCCTCATCGCCGTCGGCGATCTGATTTTCGTATCCAATACCGCCGGCCGCAATCCCGCCACAAAGGAAATGCCCGAAGACCCGGCTGAGCAGACCCTTCAAGTCTTGGCCAATATAGAACATGCCCTTTCGGCCGTTGACGCTTCGCTTGGCGATATCGTTGCCGCGCGCGTGTTCATACCGTTTGCGAAGGACATAGATATCGTAATGGCCACCTACGCAGAAAAAATGCGCGGTATTAATCCAACGCTGACGCTGACCAGCCCTCCTCTGGGATCTGAGATATACAAAGTTGAAATTGAAGTCACCGCCTATCGCGGGGTCTCAAAGGCCAATGTCAAAGAAATCACGATTACTCATAACAATACGTGACACTTAGCAGCCTCAGGGCGTAGCGATTCAGTGCACTTTCGATAACGTATACAGTATCAAGGACAAGAAACTTGGCCCCCTCTATCTCTCCCGTTCAGACTTCTGTCGTTCTTCCTGCCGCCACGACAGTGGTGGTGATCGGAGGGGGCATTATCGGACTCACTGCGGCATTGTCGCTGGCAGAACGTGGCATCCCCGTCACAGTACTTGAAAAGGGCCGAATTGCTGGCGAACAATCCTCGCGAAATCTGGGGTGGATCAGGAAAATGGGGCGGGCCAAACTGGACCTCCCTCTTTCAATCGCCGCAGAAAAACTATGGAGCACCATGGCACAACGGCTCAATGCCGATGTTGGCTACAGACAGACGGGTATTTTGTATACCGCCAGCTCAGCCGGGGAAATGGCTTCACATCAAGAATGGTTGAACTCAGTCGCTGATGCCTCGCTCGACTCACGCCTGGTCACGGCGAGAGAAATCGTTGATATTTCTCCAGGGTGCACCGTCGATTGGGCAGGCGGAATTTACACAGCCTCTGATGGCCGAGCAGAACCTACTCTTGCCAGCAGTGCCATCGCACGGGCGGCTATCGCTAAAGGCGTTATCATCGTGGAGAACTGCGCGGTGCGAACGCTATCCATGTCGGCAGGCAGAGTAAGCGGTGTTGTAACCGAGCGGGGGGAAGTGCGTTGCGATAACGTAATCCTTTCCGGCGGCATGTGGTCAAGACGCTTCCTGGCTACCTGCGGTGTTCCCCTGTTGACGTTACCGGTAGTCGCCTCAGTCCTTCGAACGGCTCCTCTGACGATAGAGGGCATGACTGAAGTCGCAGTAGGCACTCCAGATATCTCTTTTCGCAAACACCAGGACGGCGGATACATCATCACGAACCGGGGAGCTTTCATGGTGCCGATCGTACCTGACAGCTTGCTGATCGGGCATCACTACTTTTCCACACTGCGTTCCCAATGGAAAAACATGAATCTTTCCCTGGGACGAGATTTCATGACAGAACTGGCCCTGTCGCGACGCAATTCTGACCAAGGTACCTCTGCTTTCGAGCAGAGACGGACAATAGACCCAAAGGTCAATCACGGACTGAATCGGGCTGCATTACGCAATCTCACTGAAGCTTGGCCCGCTTTTAAAAAAGCCACCATAGAGCTCGAATGGGCTGGCATGATCGATGTAACGCCGGACGGCCTCCCAGTGATATCCCCCGTGGATAAAATCCCGGGCTTGACGCTTGCTTCCGGATTCTCAGGGCATGGTTTTGGCACCTCTCCAGCAGCCGGACAACTGGTCGCTGATCTCGTCACTGGCGACACACCCATAGTTAATCCCGCACCGTATCACCTCAAGCGCCAGCACAGCTGATCAAGCCAGGAAATCAGGGGTACCTCCGCAATCAAGAGCTCCATAGAACGTTAAACGTGCAACCTGGAACCGCAAATTTCGGCGCAGACAGAAACGCCCCTTAGATCAAAAAGCTATAAAAGTATTGTAGGTCACTGACCAAAAAAACTAGCCCGCAGTATTGCTTCCCGGCATTCACTAGCATAGATTCGTCAGCATAATAAAAAACTTGATGATGCGAACCGTGCGAGGCACCCATGATGAATTCCCAAACTGAGCTTCAAGATCAACGCTTCAAGTATCTGTATTTGAGCTCCAGACTGGGAACCATGCGCGCGGCGGCCGAAGAGCTGGAGCTCGCCGTCTCCTCCATCAGTCGACAGATTGCGAAACTGGAGTCCGATCTAGGTATTCAGCTCATACAAGAAGGTACTCACAGGATCTGCCTGACCGCCGCTGGTCAGGCTGCAGTTGATTATTATGTTGAGCGTATGGGTCATCACAATCAACTTTTGAAAAAACTCGGCCAACTCAAAGAAGGATATTTAAATAGAACCAGCATTGCGGTGGGCGAAGGATTACTCAGTACTCAGGCCATAGGTGAGCTTTATCAATTTTTCAAAGCTAACCGACAATCGCACACTGAGCTGTTGATTGCGCCCTCTCACGAAGTTGAGCGAATGGTCGCTGAAGACGAAGCAGACATAGGATTGGTGTTTTCCCCGACCAAGACCACCAACATCAATAGGCTCCATTCTTTCGATCAACCCATGAGAGCTATTGTCCACCCCGACCATCCGCTGGCGGGCAGATCGATACTCAGTCTTCAAGACCTGGCTGAGGAAGATATTGTTCTACCCCCGCCTGAGTACCGGATCAGAGGAATTATTGATCAGTTGCAAAGTGAAAGCAGCGCTCACTTCCAGCCTTACATTACTTCAAACTCACTGAAGATAATGTTGGACCTCACGCGCAATGGCATAGCCTCGACAATACTCAGTGACTTTCCCGTCATTGATGAGTTATGCAACGGTACATTAAAAGCTATTCCTATCGATTATCACGCATTGAATGTAACACAAGTACAAATTATTTCGCGCCAATCCAGGAAGCTGTCCCCTCTTTCGCGTGATTTGGTGCATTACTTGGCAATGGCGATAAACGCACAGATTCGGCGCATCCGTGACTGCACCAGCAGAAATCCCAATAAGATTTTCTTGGTTCGGAAAAATGCCATAGCTACGGCAGTTGACTAGCCTCTTTTTTCTGAGCGATGTTTTCCATGATTCTCCATATGATGGATTTAGCGTCTTGAACTATTCGCTCATAATTCTGCGCATCCGGCCAATCCACCATGTAAAGCACCATAATGCCATCGATGTGTAACAGCACCTGGGTTGCGACCCGCTTGATGGTCTCACGCGATGCATCAGGGTAAACCCTGGTAAGGATTGTCGAAAATTTTCGCCTATTGACTCTGTACAGTTTACGCTGAAAAAGGCGCGCCTCTACATCCCGGAGTGCCATCCCCCAGAGCTCGACGAAGATAGCTGTAACATCCAGTCGCATGAGATCGCTAAACAAATAATCCAACACAGCACACATCTGTTGTTCGGGACTATTATAGGACTCCATCATGATGAGTTTATAATTTTTCAGATAGTCATTTACGGTATACCTGACCATCTCCAAAAATAGTTGATCTTTGGTCGGAAAAAAATATTGAAGATGACTCAGCGACATATCGACTTTTTTAGCCACGCTTCTCATACTGAATCCAGCATTTCCCGAGTCGAGAAATACCATCCTTGCCTCGACCAAAATAGCCGTACGTTTCTCTTCAGTCTTTTGATTGTTTTTAGCAACCCTCATTGAGAATTTCCTTTTTACCTAAAAATTGCAGAAATTATACAACACTCTTAATTCGCCTTAAAGACCATACTTGCTTGTATTCCATACAGGCTAGATATACCTGCCCGGTCAGATGCACTACTGTTTTACCCGATATCGTCATCGTCTCAGCTTAGTGCAGTCGTGGTCCACGACCTAGGGCACGATCAGCAAAAACCAATCCGCCCTAAACGCAAGTGAGACATTGGACGCACCACCTGGATGATTCGCCTTTGTTGCAGCAAGGGCAACAATAGGTACCTCTGCTGTCATTGTCCAACTCGTGACGGTGCGGGATATTAATTTCCTTTATATTCCGCTAGTACGATAGCGGCCCCTGAAACAATAACAATGGGCATTCGATCATGACATTGGCAAATAACTACGAACACCTCACCGCTGGGGCTAAATCCAAGATCGGCAAACGTACCCAAATCTTCATTAATGGTGAGTTCAGGGACCCGCATTCAGAAAAATACTTTTCTATCGCCGATCCTAGTAACGGTCTTGAATTAGGTCAAATCGCACAGGCAGACCAATTTGACGTCGACCTGGCAGTGGCCGCTGCACGCAAGGCATTTGAAGACAGCGCCTGGTCCAGAATGAGACCCTATCAACGTGAAGCTTTGATGCTGCGGCTCGCTGATCTGATTGCGGAAAATGCTCAGGAGCTTTCTGAACTCGAGACGCTCAGCAGTGGCCGCCTTATTCGAAACACTCGCGCATTCGATGCGGACCTGTCGGTTTATACGCTGCGTTATATGGCCGGGTGGTCCACCAAAATCTCTGGAAAAACCCTGGATCTATCCGTTCCTTACCTGCCGGATCAAAAATTCTTTGGTTTCACAAAACGATCGCCACTGGGTGTCGTCGCAGCAATTACCCCGTGGAACGTTCCGCTTTGCCAAGCGGTCTGGAAATTGGCACCTGTTCTTGCAACGGGGTGCACTGTTGTTCTCAAGCCCGCTGAGCAAACCCCGTTCACTACTTTGCGCCTGGCGGAGCTGTGTAATGAAGCTGGCATTCCACCTGGAGTTGTCAATGTCATTACCGGCCTAGGTCATGAAGTAGGTGCGGCGCTTGTTGAGCACCCTGGCGTGGACAAGATAAGTTTTACAGGCTCGACTGAGACAGGGAAACGAATCGCCGCAATAGCAGCGCCCCTGATGAAAAAATACACGCTTGAACTCGGCGGTAAGTCACCGGTCGTCATCGCCGAAGATGCCGATCTGAACATCGCTATTCCCGGCGCTGCCTGGGCTATTTTCGGCAATCATGGTCAAAACTGCTGCGCAGGTTCTCGGCTGTACGTCCACGAACGCCACTACGCCGAAGTCACTGCGGGAGTCGCTGAAATCGCACGGACCATCAAAATTGGCCCGGGTCTGGATTTAAGTTCGCAGATGGGTCCACTCGTTCATCACGCCCACCGCGACAAGGTGATGAGCATGATCCACCAGGGCCTTGAGTCCGGTGCAGAATTACTGTGTGGGGGCGAAACGATCAACAGCCCTGGCGCTTATATTCAGCCTACCATTTTGACCGACCTTACAAACAACAGCATCACATCCCAAAAGGAGATTTTTGGGCCGGTGCTAACAGCCTTTTCCTTCAAGGACGACCGTGAGGTTATCCAGCGCGCCAATGCGACCTCATTTGGTTTGGGGGCCAGTATCTGGACCAAAAACGTTGATCGGATCACGAGCTTCTTCGGCGGCGTGAAGGCAGGCACTATCTGGATCAATAACCACAATGTGCTGGATCTCAGTCTCCCCTTCGGCGGCATGAAGGATTCAGGCGCAGGTCATGAATTGGGTGAAGAAGGCTTACTCGCTCACACGTCACTCAAGGCCGGTGTTATGCGTGTTTTTGATCAGTCTGAATGAAGATTGGCGAGCTTTTTTAAACCATCAATATGAATTGTCTTCCCGCGTGCGTACAGGTATTACCCGATGAATGAACTCCTAAACGTAGTCGTGCTTAAACGAGTGCTGCAAGGTGATGATGTGGTCGTCATCGAGCTGGCGCGGGCAGACCGCGGCAATTTACCGACCTTTGAGGCCGGTGCCCATATTGATGTGCACCTACCCTCAAATGTGATCCGCCAATATTCGTTGTGCGGCGATCCCGCTGACGCAGGCATTTATCGCCTTGGGGTATTGAGAGATCCTCAATCCAGGGGTGGGTCCATTGCAGTCCATCAGGAATTACTTGAAGGCGTAAAGGTAAACATAAGCCTGCCTCGTAACCATTTCCCGCTGGACTTGAATGCCGAACGTTCAATCCTGCTCGGAGGGGGTATTGGCATCACACCGATGCTGGCCATGGCCTATGCGCTTGAAGCCAGGGGAAAGGCGTTTGAGATGCATTATTGCGCACGCTCACGTAGCCGAAGTGCGTTTCTTGAAGAGTTGGAGCTCTCCGGATTTTCCCAAGCTGTCCAGCTGCACTTCGACGATGAACCTGAAAGCCAACTGGACCTCAAACGCGTATTAGGAGGCAGCCAGGACACGGCTCACATCTATACATGTGGACCGGGAGGTTTTATGAAGTGGGTTATCAATAATGCTCTCGAACTCGGCTACCCTGATGCACACATTCACCGCGAATACTTTCAGGCCGACATTGATACCAATGGGTCTGGTTTTGAGGTTGTGGCGGCGCGCAGCGGTAAAACCGTCAATGTCATGACCGGGCAGACCATTTATCAAGCACTGGCTGAAGTAGGTATTGATATCGAAATATCCTGCGAGCAGGGTGTTTGTGGCACATGCCTCTGTGATGTTTTAGAGGGTGAACCAGACCATCGCGATGTGTATCTCACTGCTGATGAAAAAGCGGCGAACGATACGATATTGGTATGCTGTTCACGATCAAAGTCTCCACGATTGGTGCTGGACATATAACGTCAAAAGCGGTGCATCGCCGGCGTCATTTGCCTTGGCCGTCCTCAGCAATGTGATGACACACAGGCTATGGCGCAGGGATTGTCATGCGTTGCCGCTCAAGCAAACCCATTGAGCCCACCGGGATTTTTTCTTGCCGTATCGGCGGTTCAAATCCCCCTGTCTTACACATGACTACTGCTTTGCGCCGGTTAGTGTTGGCGCTAGCCATTCGGCAGTTTCAATCCAGCGCTGCCTGACAACGTGCAGCTGAGAATTTTATGCTTAAGAATAACCTTCAGGGTTTATGGAAATATCGAGTGCCGTTGTTGGGCATATTCAGTATCGCGACTGCTCTTGTGCTGGCTTTTGCCTGGGCAGGAGGATTCTTAGGCACCGGCGTTACCACAAAAGAGTTTCTGGGTGACTCCCTGGATAATTTTCCACCAGGCTATCGACGGGCCCACGGTAAGGGTATGTGTTTCAGTGGGACTTTTCATGCGAGCGGCGAGGCCGTCCCTCTGTCGACCTCACGTATTTTTCTACCGGCCAACATCCCAGCCGTCGGGCGTTTTTCAATCGGCACCGTGGACCCGCATGCGGCGGACAATTCGACGGCGACCGTCAGCATGGCACTCATGCTGGTAGGCGACGACAAGTCACAGTGGCGAATGAAGCTCAACAACGAACCCTACTTCGCGACTCGGGATGCCGAGGGTTTCCTGGCGCAGGTCGAGGCCTTTGAACCGGTGGCTGCCACTGGACAACCAGCCCCGGACAAGGTGGCCGCGTTTTTTCAAAAATATCCAGAGGCTCGCAAGTCTGTAGAGCGAGAGGCGAACGCGACTTGGCCGGCCAGTTTTGCAGGAACCGAATATAATTCCATCAACGCCTTCGTACTCATTGCAGCGGATGGAAAGCGTCAACCTGTGCGCTGGTCCATGCGCCCTCATGCGGCGGTAGAGATGTTGAGCAAAGAGGCTCATGCGCAAGCCAGTCATGACTTCCTGTTTGATGAAATAACTCAGCGTGTGGGTGTAGCACCCTTGTACTGGGATCTGGTATTCCAACTGGCCGAGGCGGGAGATCCGGTGAACGACCCTTCTCAACCATGGCCGAGCAACCGCAAGGAGGTAATCGCTGGGACGTTAGAGGTCAACCAGGTGGTAGAGCAAACTCATGGGGCATGTCGTGACATTAACTTTGACCCGACGCTTGTACCTTCAGGAATAGCGCTTTCAGACGATCCGGTGCTTGCAGCCCGTGCGGGTATTTACTCCCAGTCCTATAACGCCCGATTACGAGAAATAGGTTTTGGTAAAGCCACTGACGCGGTTGGCAAAAAGGAAATCAAATAATGCATACCCAGCAGAAGCACACCGGTGTGCAAAGTTTCAACTTCGCGGCACGGCTTCTCCATTGGCTCATGGCTGTCCTTATCCTGGCTATGCTATTTATAGGTGTAGGCATGATGTCTTCTCTGAGCCTGCGTCCCTGGCTCATTGATCTTCATAGGCCTCTGGGAATCGCCATTCTTCTTTTGGCTATCCTGCGTCTAGGCAATCGGCTTTTAAGCACCACGCCGCCATTGCCTGCCAGCGTACCGTACTGGCAGGCAATGGCGGCGCATGTTTCGCATCTATTGCTCTACTTGCTGATGCTCTGCCTGCCACTGCTCGGTTGGGCCACGCTCTCTGCCGGAAATTGGCCTGTCACCATGTTCGCGGGCTGGAACCTTCCACCCATTGCTCCTGTCAGCTCCGCGCTTTACGCTTGGTTTCGGGCCGCACATGGGTTATTCGCCTGGGTTCTGTTTCTGCTTGTGTTAGGACATCTTTGCGCAGCGCTGATACATGCTTGGATATACCGCGACGGCGTCTTTTCCAGCATCACGCGTAAGGCTCGTGGTAAATAAATGACGCACATCAACATGGCCACGATCGATCTGAATCTTCTCAGGACTTTTGTGGCTATTTGGGAATACCGCAGCCTGACAATCGCGGCCGAACGCCTACACCTCAGCCAGCCCGCCGTCAGTCACGCACTGCGTCGACTACGCGATGTGTTTGACGATCCGCTGTTCGTACGAACAGCAACGTCGATGGAGCCGACTGACGCAGCTATTCGCCTGCACGGCCCCATTGAACATGCGCTGATTATTATTCAAAGCGCATTAATGATGTTTTCGAACTTTGAACCGAAAACAGCGGATCGTACTTTTCGCATCTCCATGTCGGATATGTCGCAACTTTATGTGCTACCGACGGTGATGGAAGTGCTAGCGCGCGAGGCGCCGAAAGTACGCCTGGATGTGCGTCAAATGCCTATAGAGCAACTGGCTATGGCATTGCGCAAAGGTGATATAGATATCGCGATAGGCTATCTGGTAGAGCTTGGTGAAGAGTGCATCCACGAAAACTTGCTAGACGACGAATTCATTTGTCTGTTGCGCGACGGCCATCCTTTTCAGGAAGATGAATTGAGCGTTCAGGACATACTCGCCCTGCGCTATGTTGACGTTTCGAGCAATATTACCGGCCATGGCGTAACCGCCGATGCAGCATTCGGAAAGGCCGGCATTGCGCGCGAAATCGCTCTGAAAGTGCCTAACTTCACGATTGCCCCGAAAATCGTTGCCAACACTGATCTGGCATTGATTCTGCCGCGTGCCATTGCCATGCAGCTAAACCACGACCAGCGCTATCGGCTGCTGAGTCTGCCCATCGAATTGCCACCTATCTCGGTGGGACTTTATTGCCATAGCCGTTTCCTATCGGATGCCGGGATAACCTGGCTGCGCCGGTTAATCATTAGTCTGTTTGCCTCCGGCAGCCATACTGGAGTTCATATGAAATGAGGCGTGCGAGCATTCTTTATAAACCCTGTAACCCACGAATGGGGAACTGCAATTATTCAGGATGCCGACGTCTGTACGTTGACGGCTGCAGCCCGCCCCAGACGGTGAAAGTTTCTCCCAAAGTAAATCAGACTCTCCCCCTCTTCACGGACCTGAATTTGGTTAATTTCTACAAATAATACCGAATGCGATCCGACTTCCTTGATATCTACTATGTTTCCTTCGAGGCTTGCTAGGGCGTCGTTCAACACCGGTAGGCCCGAGGAGCCTGTCCGCCAATCCTGGCCGGCAAAACGTTCAGCAGGCGGCAGGTCGGTCATACCAGCAAACTGTCGCGCAACACCCTCCAGATCACCGGTCAGTATATTTACGCACAACGCCCTGTTGCCCAGCAACGCTTCATGAATTGAACTGTTACGGTTGATGCAAACCAATAATGTTGGGGGCGTATCAGTGACCGAACAGACCGCACTCGCAGTTAATCCGAAGCGACCATGGGGGCCATCGGTAGTAATGATATTCACCGCCGCAGACAACAATGACAGCGCTTGCCGGAAATGTTGTTTTGATTGATCGCTAACCATAACCTTCACCTGTTAATTATTGACTTGGTGAATCCATGTTGAGAGGGATTGTTCATTCGGTCAAATTCGCTTTACTCATACGCACTATTGACAGCAGGAATAGCCGTCGCACTTAAACGCCCTCCCCTTTAGAGGCGCATGGCACGACAGTTAATTCCCACGGATTATTTACCTTATTCATATTTCGAATTTGATTTTTTCTTATCAGTCCACGCATTCTGAACGTGTATGCAAACACCCTAGCCAGAGAACAATAAACATGAACAGCAAAAACAATTTCGATTATCGTGACACACGTAAAGGCGCTCCAATCAGCATCAAGGCGGTTTCCCTGGATGATGTGATTGCGGAGATTGCCGAGCGTCGCAGCGAGTTTAACCAACGCTCCCATGTCCCTTTAGACATGATCGAAAAAATGAAAGCAGTGGGTATCTTCCGCGCCAGTACTCCCAAATGTTTCGGTGGCGATGCGCTGCCTCCAGCCGAGTTCCTACGCATCGTAGAGCGGGTTTCCGAAGCCGACGGTTCGGTCGGTTGGGTGACCGCGTTCGGCTCAGCCAACATCTACCTGGCGGCACTCCCCCCGGCAACCCAAGCGTTGATTTATGCCAACGGGCCAGACCAGGTCTATGCTGGCGGCCTTTACCCTCTACAACCCGCCAAAGAGACTGAAAATGGCTGGGAAGTCAGCGGGCACTGGCGGTTTGCTAGTGGGTGCAAAGGCGCCAACTGGATTGGTGTAGGCATAGGTGGCACATCGGCCAACGGTGGAGGACCGACGGCAGGCAAACCGCTGACCGCTGTGTTCCCGGCAAGCGAAGTGCAGATCGTCGACAACTGGAATGTTGTCGGGATGCAAGGGACGGGGAGCCATGACCTCAAATTGCACCAAAAGAACATCCAACGCGAGTGGACTTTCGTGCGGGGCAGTGCCTCCACAATTGACGAGCCCCTCTATCATTACCCGTCCGTTTCCTACCAGGCGCAAGTTCACGCCGCCGTTAACCTTGGGCTGGCACGCGCAGCACTGGACTTGGTGATCGCAATGTCGGGCAGCACCAAGACTGTCACCGGTGCCCCGCGCTTGGGTGATCGAGCTTATTATCGCAGCGAACTGGGTAAGGCAGAGGCGATGCTGCGAAGCGCCCAGGCGTTTTTCTACGAATCCGCCGAAGCTGTATGGGCTTCGCTCATCGCCGGTAATGCGGTGACCCTGCAGCAGACTAACTTATTACGCCTCAGCGCCACCCATGCCGCTCATACCGGAGCGGACGTAGTCATGAAGGCTTATCGACTGGCGGGGACTGCAGCCATCTTCAATGACAATCGTCTGCAATGGATCGTACGCGACTCCATGGTGGTGACACAGCATGCTTTCCTCGGCGAAGCGACTTACGACGGCGCTGGCGCGGTGTTCGCCGGCATCGAACCGACCATCCCCTATCCTTGAGTACCATTATGCACAGCATCTTCTACCACGCTGCTGCAGCCTCTAGAACTGATTCTGCAAGAGAAATATGCAACCTTGTTAGCGCGTCTCTACCAACTGAACGAACGTCGCGTCCAGGTCGTTTGGGTTGAAGATTGTCGCCATCGGGCTGCATCGGGCCACCATCAGTCGATGTCTGCAAGTTGGTGAGTGGGCAATATCAGTTTTAATATGCGGCACACAGCTGTTTTCGCTCAAGTGTGTCATCAAGCGACCGATAAAAACTTATGCGCTGGGCCATCCGCCGCTGCTTGCGGGGAGCACATTCCACGATCTGGGAAAACCATGACAATAAGAACAATTAACATTGCTCCGCGCGCATTTCTGGGGTTCTCCCTGATAGGCGCGCTCATGCTGATTCTCGGCCTCTTCGCCTTGTCTCAGATGAGCAAGATCCGAGCAGCTGGCGACGATATCGCGATAAATGGCGTCCCTAGCTTTCAGACCCTGAATGCTCTCACGGTGACGGGCGTCCGTATGCGGGTTTTATCGCATCGGCTGTTGACTGATCGCGAACCGAATATTCAGAACAGGACCATCGAATTACTTGAGGAACAAAACCAACAACTTAACAAGTCGCAGGCAGCATACGCCAAACTGATTTCATCTCCTGTAGAGCAATCCGACTACAACGACTATATGCGGCTGATGGGTGAATATCGCAAAATTGAAACGCGCCTTGTTACCCTCAGTCGGGCTGGCGATCTGCAGGAGCTAACGCGCGTGCTGAACGCCGAATCTGCGGCTAACGCTGAGCAGATCAACGTAGCGTTGAATAAGCTTACTGACTTCAATAACGCCCAGCTGGCTATCATCAATCAATCCGCTGCTGACCAGTACAGCTCTGCGTTCAACTGGGTTGTCGGCCTCCTCATTATTGCCTCGCTACTGACTATGCTGTTTGCCTGGATGCTGACCAAGAGCATCACCCAACCGATAGCGTTGGCACTTGAAGCGGCTGAAACCATCGCCGAAGGTAATCTGACCCGACCGATAAAGGTTGATGGCACTGACGAAGCGGGCCGGTTGCTGCTCGCCATGCAAAAGATGCAAGAGAAACTGCGCGATACCTTGATGCGTATTTCCGGATCCGCAACACAACTGGCTTCCGCTGCCGAGGAGCTGAACGCAGTTACCGATGAAAGCGCCCGTGGCCTTGCGCAGCAGGACAACGAAATAGAGCAAGCTGCGACTGCAGTCAACGAAATGACCAGCGCCGTCGAAGAAGTGGCGCGTAACGCAGTGAGCACTTCCGAGGCGTCAAAAAACGCGACGGCGTCAGCAGGCGATGGCCGGGATCTGGTTCACGAAACCGTCAACGCTATCGAACGCATGAGCGGGGATGTGCAAAGCACCGCCGATCTGATTGGTAATCTTGCGGAAGAGTCCCGCGACATCGGCAAGGTTCTGGACGTGATTCGTGGCTTGGCGGATCAGACCAACCTGCTGGCGCTGAACGCAGCTATCGAAGCGGCCAGGGCCGGTGAAGCCGGTCGCGGCTTCGCGGTTGTCGCCGATGAAGTACGCGCTTTGGCCCATCGCACTCAACAGTCCACCAGCGAAATTGAACGCATGGTTGGCAGCATTCAAGGCGGTACCCAAAAAGCAGTCAGTTCAATGCGTAACAGCACTGACCGTGCTGAATCTACCCTGAACATCGCGAAAGGCGCAGGCCTGGCGTTGGAAACCATCAACACCGCAGTGATCGAGATCAACGAGCGTAACCTGGTCATCGCCGCCGCTGCGGAAGAACAGGCTGCAGTCGCCCGTGAAGTGGACCGCAACTTGGTCAACATCCGGGACCTGTCGACGCAATCTTCCAACGGCGCCGCCCAGACGAGCGCCGCCAGCGGCGAGTTGACCCGCCTGGCGGTAGACCTGAACAGCATGGTGTCGAGGTTTCGCTTGTAAGAGGTATTGGGGGCCATCTGTTGGAGCAGGCTTGCCCGCGAGAGCGATGACGCGGTTTGCCTGATATACCAAGGCGCCTAGTTCGCAGGCAAGTCTGGCTCTCACGGAGTTCAATTTGAACCCTGATTCCGTCCACACAGTTACGGCCATTGGCGCTAAGTGTTCCGTTGGCGTGCGGGCCAACATGGCCACCCTCTCAGCTTTCCCATCGCTGGTGCGCAAGGTGACAGCGTCTGTCGATACATCCAGCGCACTAGGCTCGAACGCAGCGTGATCGATTTGGCCAACCCGTTTCTGCGAACTGAGTCGCTTACCTTGATCGCTTAAAAATAATGTTTCAGAAATCCCGCTCATTTTCAGCCGCTTCTTGAAAAAAACACTTTGAACTGAAGCCTAAAACACTTACGTGCGCATGCCTTGCGCGGAGCGCTGGCGATGATGCCTGGCCCCTAAGAAAATTACGGCTTGACCTTGCCTCTGGGTTCTCGTTAACTTCTCGCTACCTCCTACCTTCCGATAGGAAGCCAATCATGAGTTTGTTATGGAAAAGAGTCATTTCGGCAATCCTTCACTAAAGTTTGCCATTGCCTTGGGCGCCATCGCCGCACTGGGGCCCTCAGCCGTCGATATGTATTTGCCAAGCCTGCCCGAAATGGCGGTTGATTATTCGACCAGTGTTGCCAGCATTCAGCTGACGCTCACGGTCTTTTTGTTGGCAATGGGGCTTGGGCAATTGCTGTTCGGGCCGGTAGTTGACGCCTTTGGCCGTCGACGTCCACTGATAGCAGGCTTGTTGCTGTTCAGTTTGAGTGCGCTGGCTGCAGGAGCGGCACCAACCCTTGAGTGGCTACTCGTGGCACGATTTGCCCAAGGGATAGGCAGTGCTTTGACGTTGGTAGTCATCATGAGCATGGTGCGTGACGTCACTCAGGGCGTTCAGGCAGCAAAACTTTTTGGCCTGCTGCTGACCATTCAAGGTGTTGCTCCCATCATCGCCCCGGGGTTGGGTGGTTACATTGAGGCGCATTTCGGATGGCGGGCCGTCATGCTGGTACTGGCTGTTCTCGGTGCGCTGGTGGCGGTGAATTCGATGGCTGTTTTGCCTGAAACACTACCAATGCAAAAGCGCGAGCCATTGAATATGCGACTGGCGATACGCACGTATGCGCGCATCGCAAAAGACGGTCGTTTTCTAAGGCCCGCCTTAGCGCTGTCAGCAGTGTTCTTCTTTCTCTTTGCCTATGTGGGCGGCGCTACATTTGTTTATCAGAAGGAGTACGGACTGCCTGCTGCCCAGTTCGGTACGCTGTTTGGCGCAACCGGCATCGCGATTCTCATAGGGGCGGTCGTGGCGACCAGACTGGTGGGCAAGTACGGTTTGGCCCGCATGGCAACGGCTGGAGCTTTTTGCATCTTCGCAGGTTCTGTCATGGCCTACGGCGCAGCAGTATCTGGTTCTAGTTTGTACTGGCTGGCTGCCGGTGTCGCGGTAGCACTGCTTGGATTGGGGATTGCAGAAACCTCACTGATGACGCTGGTGATGTCTTCGCAAACCACTGCCCTGGGTTCAACGGCTGCATTGCTCGGCGCGTTTCAGCTTGGCATCTCGGCCTTCGCCACACCGTTGACCGGTTGGGCGAGCAGCTATGGCGCCACTGCCTGGTGCGCATTCCTGATAGTCTGCGCCGTTATGGTGGGTGCGCTGACCTGGGGCAGTGTGCGCGAAGGCAGAGCCGAGCACATCACCGCGTTAAATCATTGAATTAAAAGGTCATCCCGATGAAAGTGCTGAGCCCTTCGGCAAGCAGAATCTGTGATATCGCTCTGGTGCATTTCGCTGAGCGGGGATACGACGCCTCGTCGCTCAATGAAATCGCTGTCGTGGCAGGTATGCGCAAGCCCTCGTTATACGCGCACTTCAAGAGCAAGGATGATCTGTTCAACGCCGTGCTGAATCTGGCGCTGGCGACGGAGAGGCACTATATCGAAGAGATGTTTGCAAGCGTCCCGGCGAATGATGACGAGCCTGGCAAGCTGTACACGGACAATCTTTCAAACCGCTACGAGTCTTCCGCAGCTCTGCGTTTCCTGCTGCGCACGGCATTCTTTCCGCCTTCGGAGTTAAAGGCATCGGTTGCAAGTGGCTTTGAAGCCTATCTGGATCGTCTTCGCGAACGCTTTGGCGCAAGCCTTGAGAACAGGTATCCAGCACTGTCGGCGAACGAGATTTCGATGTTTCAGGATGCTTATATCGCGGTTATCGACAGTCTTCATGTCGAGTTGATTTACTGTAGTGAAGGCACCTACTGTCGGCGTCTTACCGCTTTGTGGCGCATTCTTGGTGATTCGCTGTCTCTGGCTGTGGGGAACGTGGAGCATGAGTAACTTATCCATGCAAACGGTGCATGTAGTGGTCAACTAATCCCGGACACGACGTTAAGTTTTTCAACCTTGGCTGATGCTGTTGATCAACGCTGCCGAGTTATCCACGATCGACTTGCGTAGAATCGCAACCGTTTCGGCGGGGACATGTTCACCCGCCATCAGCAGCTCGCTCGGCAAATCACCGCTGCGCGCCAGTACCCGGAAGGCATTACGTTGGTCTTGCGGCTCCTGCGCCATGAAGGTTTCGTAGTCCGAGCGCCCCATGCCCATGGCACTCAGGTCGCCACGTTTAAGCCCCCCATGCCAAGCGCAAGTTGGTGGGTGACTCCCCCAGCGTCTGCCACCGTTTTGGCAACGTGTTCCACCAGCTAGAATGCCCATCGACGGCGTGTTAGGCCTGATGGGGCGACGGCCAGTAAGGACCAACCGCTCCAACCATTGATCCAGTAGGGCCCCAACGCGCGCCGGGCTGCCTCGGCCTAGTTTCAGTCGCACCCGCTCCTGCCCTACCGCGCTCAATTCTCGAGCGCACGAACGCGCTGCATGCGCTTCTGCTCTACCGGTGCAGCGGCCACCTGCAGCTCAAAGTCGAAATCAATCCGCGCAAAGCGCCCTTGCACGCCCAACTCCAGCGCCATCGGCGATCAGTTCATCGCGTGTGGCATACGCAAAATCGTCGTGCACGTACGGGTCATCCGACAGGTTGATCTGCGTGGTCAGGTGACGATAACCCGGGGCCGAGATGAAGAAGTGGATATGCGCCGGCCGCTGCCCGTGGCGCCCGAGTTGATCAAGCAACTGTTGGGTCGGCCCGGTCGGCGGGCAGCCATAACTCGACGGCACGATCAGATTCGCAGGACGCTTGCATGCGAAGCAGATCGGTGTGGCCAAGCTTCCATGTAGGTGTAATACATCATGTTTTGTCCAATGCCCGGTGAGCTTATCCCCGAAAGTGGGAATGCCACTCTCTGCTGAAATACCTGTCCCCGTGAAAAATACAATCTTTCGAGCCGCACGAAGAGCTTGTGTAGCCCTACTCATTTCGCCCATCTGATTAGCTTCTGTTTACCTAATCACGACTCATCGAGAATTCACGCTGATTCCCGATTTCGTTGCCGACAAATATAGGAATGGCAGATAGGACTCGGGAACCGTACTGCATCGCCATCACTGCCCTCCTGGCCCTTACGAGTATTTACCCGCCGACTAGTAAACGGTAGTCCAGCGCGCTCCCAGATTCGATCATCTGTGAGAAAACTGTTCGCGGTTTTGAAATGATCAAAGCGGCCTTCAAATATCGTAGTTTTTTGCGTCGTAAGTCGTGCTAGGCATCTGCAGTGCCATCACCTATGACTGAAATTTAACTTTTCTGAGGGCAAAAAAACCGCCCTAGTAGGGCGGTTTTTTCAGCATTGCGGTTAGTGGCCGCTATGCCAGCTCGCAAAGATCACCTGATCTGGATCTCTCTTCACAAAAGCTGACACGCATGGCAACTCTTTTTTGAGCAATCACTCAACAACTACAGGGAAGCCGCTCATTGGATAATCTAGTCAGCAGCTGGTGGCCAACCTCTATTTAATGCAGTGTGAATCACCCCAAGTTTCGTAGACACGTCCGGGCTTAATGAAGCACGTTTTCAATAATGGCCTTCACTACGTTGTTTTCGTCTCGGCGCGTCCAGAAAATCTTATCAATCCCTTCAGCCTTCAATAATCGGTGGATTTCCGGTTCGGCATGCCCTGCCCTGCCCTCCAGAAAACAACAGTCAATAATCCACGTGCGGCGCCCCTCATCCCACTCAGCGTCGTGCAGCGAAAAATCAGGGGCTTTCAACAACCGTTGTTCGGTATCGGGAGCTAAATTGGCCCAGGTGATATAGCCAATCGGCCGATCAAAATCGTCAAAGAAAAACAGTATTTGCTGATGATTGATGGCCGGTACAATCCAGGCCCGGACATCCATCAACTTAAGCTCGCGTTTCATCTGGCTTTCCATCGCAACCCAGCAGGCAAACCCTATCAGTGCGGCCTTATCGACGTAGCTTTGCTTTCGACAAAGGGTAAAAACCTTAACTTTTTTACGCATTTAATAACGCCTCCACGTCGGCATAAAAAGCCACAGCGTCGTTGATCACATCCGCTGGCAGGTCCAGTTCATGCAGCCCATTGGCGTGCATCTGCATCCCGCTCTCGTTCTCGATGTAAAAGCGTCCATCCAGCGCATTAAATCGGATGATGGTTTTCCCACTGGCCCAAAACACAGTGGTGAAGTCGCGCTCATCGCAAAAGGCGAGCGTTGCTGCACTGACGGCCTGATTAAATAATCGTGGATAGGCATCAGGGTCTGCACGGTTAACCGCGGCTATTTTTTGCCGCAACGGCGCCAGCTCCAAAACAAAAGCACGCCGGTTCAAGCGCGTGATATTCATCGCCATATACGCAACAAAATGGTTATACCTGACCTCGAATGATTGCGCCTTGGAAAACAGCAGCTCAAAAAGACGATCGTAGCTCTCTACCATTTTTCTGACCAACGCAACATCGGAACACGCCCAACTGAAATCCTGAACGACATCCGTGCTCTTGTTCTTCAATAACTGAATATATAACCGAGCGGCCCAATACTCGTAACCCTGCCAGCCTGCGGTGGTGTGCAGAGAAATCACTTCAAAGGTATCGAACGCCAATACCGCGCTCAAACACGTCGAGAATTCCAAAAACAATCGATCAGCCACGACATCCTCAAGCAGCGACAAAGGGAAACCAGCGCTCACCGCCGTGTAGAGTGACAGCGTTACTTCATACTCGTTTGAAAAGCTCGCCAGCGCTGTGTCGACCATGGTTTGTGCGGCTTCAGGGCTGACAACCTTGTACTTCCCAAGGTAATAGCCCATCTCTTGAATACTGCCGAGGGCCGGCAGATATTCCGTCGTGAATTGACCGACCGTGAAGCCCTCCCACCACATACGCTCTGAAAACGCGGTAGCCCCTGCCAGGTCCATCCAGGCGCCCTCCAGCGTTACATTGGAGGCGCTGATACTTTGATGAAAAATTCGCTTTGCCCGAGCCACTGCAAATTGCCGGGCGTAGCGCTTCGCCAGCTCGTCCAGCCCTGTGCCCAGTCGCTCAGTAAGACTTTCAGACGGCTGAGTCAGACTCGATTGCGGTAAAAACGCGACTAACTTGTTCACCGCGGCCTTGACGCGTTTGGCGTCCTCGCTCAGTTCGTCGAATTTTTTTTCCTTGTAATAAATGGCTCTGATGAAGTGAGCCGGCCGCACGGCAGGCATCCTGACCAATAAGCCGCGTGGATGGCGTTCATCGGGCTCTTCAAACTCCACACGCAGATCGATGATTGCCACGGTTCTAACGGCGCCATAGGGAAGCGCAAGATGAATGATTTCTGCCCAAATCGACTCATACACCGCCGTATTCAGTGAAAGAAAGCCATTGGCATGCGAGTTGCCATAACCATCCGGTGGCCTGATCCCGACCAAAGGATTAGGCCCAATACCTTTTGAATGAAAGCGCCCATCGAAACCACACCGCCCGCCGCCGCCGTTATTCAACAAGCCATCACCGCCGTAGCGCTCGGCAAAAAAAACTTTCTTGTCGAGGGCGTAATCAGCGGCGTGAGGTGGCTCGCTGACGATATAGCTGTATTCAGAAAGCAACTCGGCATGGCTCAGGCCGCAGTCGATTTCACCATTACGATAAATGACCTCACCGCCATCGACCCTGGTCGTTTCGAAGGGCACAAACACCTCCGGCAGGTCCTTCAATTGCTTGGCTATCATGAATGGGCACCCTCCCTGATGGGCTCATTGATGGGAAGGACGCTTGAGCCGCCCATAAAACCTGGATAACACCCCGCCACTGAGGCCGATGTAAGGGCACCATCGAATGAAATCAGTCGATCGGTGGTGGCTTTCCAGTCGGCAAGCCGGTGATAGGCGTTAATCACCCAACTCAGGTTTTCGCAAAGGTTGCCGAAAGCCGAGTTGATCTGCATGACATCGCCGAACATGATGCTGCCGGAAAAAAAACGCGGCACAGCCAACAAACTGCTGAACAGTAGAGACAGCTGGCTGTAACTTTCGGTGAAAAGCGACAAACGCATTTTTACGCCAATGGTCAGGCGCATATTGGCCAGGCTGACTTCAAGCTTTTCGCTTAGATGATTTTTCTCGGCGTGTCGACGGGTGCCGGCCTCGGGAATAGACGACGCATTGCGAAAGCGGATTAGAAAATAACGAAGGTCCGCCTCGGAGCGCTGTTGGTTGCTACTGAGCGACACCAGTTTGAAGCCGATTTTCTGGCTGATGTAGGTACCCACCAGGGCATACAAAATAGCAGCCCAGAACATGTAGGCCGGGATAGTAATGCCCGCGAACGTTGCATCGCCCGAAATGCCGATCAGCACCACACTGAACGATATGACACTCGCCAGCGTGTAAATCAGGCCACAGGCAAGGTCGATGGTTTCAAAGGTGAATTTATTGATGTCTTCGGCGATTCGCTGATCAGGATTATCGACACAATGCTCCACGTGGTCAGGCCGACTCGAGGTGACGACCCATTCGCTAAGATAGTGGTTGGTCAACCAGCGGCGCCATTTAAGTGCAAAGACGTCGACCAGATACGTAATCACAACGGATCGTGCGACGGAAAACGAGATGATGGCCAGCGACACCAACACCAGGCGGTAGAATTGTGCCGCGTCATGCTCCTGAACAGCATTGTAAAAGTGCTTGTACCATTCGTTGATCGCCAACGCCGTCACAACGGCGAGCAGCGAGAGCACAACCAATGAAACTGAAGCGCACCAGGCAAAGACTTTCTCTTCGCTGTTCCAGTACAAAGACAGCACAGAGAGCGTGTTGCGCAGGAAATGCCTTTGATTAAAGGCCATCACATCCTTGTTAAAGATATTTTGATCCATCGGGGAATCTCGGTTAGTACTTCATCGTTATATTTTTATGGGTCTTGCAGCCGATCCCTATCGGCAATCGTCCTCCGCTTGCATGAGGTACTGAGCACTGCTATTGCTGCGTTCTTCGTCACTGATCGGCTCTGCGCGCCCACCGAGATACCGCGCCAGGAACGTTTCGGCGACGGCATTGAAGTAGAGCATGTTGCCCGGTCGTTGCAGGCCGTGGCCCTCGTCAGGAAAAAGCAGATAAGTCACGGGGATATCGTTGGCGCGCAAGGCCTCGCACAGTTGATCGCTTTCGTTTCGACGCACCCTCACATCATGGGCGCCATGCCCCACAAGCAGCGGTTTACTGAGTGTGTGCACATGATGAATCGGCGAGCGCTCTCGCAGCAGTGCAAGGCCTGCTGTGGTTTGCGGATCACCGATGGCTTGTATGAATGCGGACCGCAGACTCGCCCAGTAGACAGGGATCGAGTCGATGAAGGTTTCCAGATTGGTGGGCCCGCAGAGGTCGACGCCGCAGGCATAGCGATCAGCACTACGGGTCATGCCCGCTAAAACGGCATAGCCCCCATAACTGACGCCCATGATCGCCACGCGCATCGGGTCGGCAACGCCTTCGCATACCGCCCACTCAACTGCGTCGAGCAAGTCATCGTCCATCTTGCGCCCCCACTCGCCGTCACCGGCATTGATGAAGGTTTTGCCCAGCCCGGTGGAGCCACGGAAGTTCACACTCATCACGTTGTAGCCGCGATTGGCGAGCCATTGATGGTAGCTATTGAATCCGTACTCATCGCGAGCCCAAGGTCCACCGTGAACCAGCAGCACCATCGGGCCACGAGCGGTGGTTGCAGGTGGACGCGTGAGATACGCGATCAAGGCGCGACCGTCTCGTGCACGGAAGCTGACGCACTGCATGGGAACCAGTGTCGAGGTGTCGAAATACGCTTCGGCACTCATCACCGTCGTCAGCAATCGAGTATTGCGGTCATACAGTTGAATCGTCGGCGGTCGGCAATCGATGCAAGTGGAAATGATCCATAAGCGATCATCCCTACTGCGATTGATCAACTGCCAATCGGTGATGCCTGAGGCTGCCAGAAAGTCGATATCCACCTGTATATCGGCATTCAGTGCCGTGTAACGCCGACGCTCACGCGTAACGCCGTACAGGATGGGCTCCTGGGTCACCAGATCGAAGTGCAGGTCGCAAATGTCCGCTCCAGCGTCCTCTGCTATCACCTGCACGTGGCCCGACTCCAAGTCGACGCAGGTCAAGGCGGCGGTATCTCGCTGGCGGCTATCGAGCAGAAAAAGCCGTTTTCCGTCCTTGGCCAACATCAGTGCCCTGGATACGCGCACGTCCTCGATTGGAAAAATCAGCCACGGCGACCACCCTTGCGCGCCCTGATAACGAAGAATCTCAAGCTCGCCGGTATCGGCTAAGCGGGTCGCAAAACGAGGCTGATACAAACCATCGAGCACAAAGGAAATGAACCCTGGGTTTTCCAGCGCATGCACATACTGACCGCTCTGCAGGTCCAGGTTGTACAGATCGAAATGCTCAAGCGAACGCTTGTTGCACATGATCAGAATCTGGCCCGGACATTCACGACTTATGGCGACAATCGTCGAACGTACGCCAGCAAAAGGCGTCAAGTCACGGTCGATCCTAGTCTCGGTATTGACGCAATGGATGTGGTAATTCTCGTCACCTTCTGCGTCGTGCAGATACACAAGATGCTCTGGCAGATAAGTCCAGGCATACAGACCGACTCCGCGAGTGCCTGCATTCGTGACTGGCCGGGCGTCGTGCAACCTGTCGATGGGGGCGATCCATATACTCACCACGCCATGGTGCGGAGCCAGCCAAGCCAGGCGCAGGCCATTGGGTTCAATCTGCGGATGGGCATTGGCGGGGTTGCCAAAAATGCACGCCCGCGGGATCAAAGGTACGCAAGATAAGCGACTATTCATGCCGGGCCCTACGTTGCAAACGTGGAATCACCAAGGCGGCGGCAGCCATACCGAGTAGGACGCAATAGGCGAGTGAAGCACTTATGACCTCTCGATTGATAGAGATCGAAAAGGCAAGTTCCCTGGACTGGCTGTAAGTGGTAAACGTCATGCCGGAGAACAACAACAGGCAGATGAATAGCCCCAGCACACCACCGGCGAAGCCAAGCAACCCAATCAGCGCGAGGTGGGCGATCAGGCGTTCACGGCCGAAGCCGATCAACGCCAGCACACGCAAATCGTCAGCATTGTCCATCAATAAAGACTCGATCAACGCCGCCACGCCCGTGGCCGCCACAATGCCGACGAGTACCGCGAATGCGAGGCCAAAGTACATGACCAGATCAATCAAGTCCTGCGCCTGCCCAGCATAGTGCTCACGGCTGTCGCGTATGGTCAGCGTGTCTTTTTCCAGGTCTGCAAGCGTTGCGTTGTATCTGGCCGCCGACGCCGGCGGCCCGCCGAATGCGATGACACTGTAGACCGGGGCCAGGCCGTAATCAGTGCGCAGATGAACCAAGTCGCTCCAGAACTCCGACTCGCGAACGGAGCCTCCCGAAGTGAATACACCGACGATTTTCCACGGCTGTCCTTTCAACAGAATGCTGTGCCCGACAGCAAAATCCGGGTAGTGGTTACGTAGACTGGCCCCGACGATGACTTCATTTTTGTCGGGCTGGAACCTTCGACCTTCGATGATCCGCGCATAGTTCGCACCGCTGAGGGGATTGACCAGACTGAACGCCCCGTCAGTCACGCCGCGCACGATAAGCTCCTTATCGCGCCCGTCGGCCTTCTGGCGGGTAAGCATCGCCAACTCCGCGGAATAACCACGCACATGCGCAACGTCGGCGTCGTGTAATTGCTCCAGGTTAAGTGCCTGTGCTCGCGTGACCTGGCTCATCAATTCCGTATTGGCGTGCGCATTGATCATGAAATACCAGCCGGGTTGGCTACTGGCATCCAGCGTCGCACGCAACCCTTCACGTACGGCGAATGTCATGACCACGGCCGCCATGACCACCGTAAAGCTGAGCACTATTGCCGCTAGATACACCGGTTTGCGCAGCAACTGACGCAGGTAGATCACCACCAGCACCCAGGTTTTACTCAACGTCGAAGTCGCTGCGGCGGTTTGTCCAGCGCGAGTCATTGGGAAAAACCTCTGCGGATCAAGCGGCTGAGCGCCGGTGCGGTACAGACCACGGTCAACACACCACCCACGGCCAAGAGCCGCAGATAGTCCGCCGGATGAAGGCTGATCTCCCCCGGCACCGCCACGGGCAACCATACGATAAGGCGTTGGATAGCAATCCCCAGCAGAATGCTGACTAACACGCCACACACGATGTAACTGGTTAATTGAAAAAACGCGGTGACGATTACCCAGCGCCGAGAAAATCCGAGCCGGTAAAAAATCTGATAATCGGCCAGGGATTTTTGCGTGATCACGTAGAGATTGGCCGCCAGCAAAATAGCCAATAACAGGCAGATGCAGTAACTGACGAAAGCGATGGCGCGCCCGAAGTCGAACAGGCGCGCGGTGAACTGGCGCATGTGCACCTGCAGGGAAGCCGTTTGTGTCGTGCCGCGCATACTATCGTTGCTGAAGTGGACGTCGACCCGTTGAGACAGCGCCCCATCATCGGCCTCCTGACTCGGCTCGATCAGGAAGTAACTGGTCAAGCCCTTGCCTTCAAGGCGGCTGGAATCAAAAAAGTTGTAATGCAGATACAGTCCTGGACGGTTCTCAGGCGTGTTATCAATGACAATTCCCACGATGCGCAAATCCAGCAGGCCGCCATTATCTATAGCCCAGACGCTGGATTGCAGTGGCAGGCGATCGCCCACGGCAAGGTTGTACAACTGTGCAAAACGCTGGTCCACCAGCACGCCATCGCGCGTGCGTTGCCATTCGGCGAGCTGGTTGGGCGCCACCTGTAAGCTGGGATTCAAGGTAAGAAAACTGGCACTGTCCACCGCCAGGGCAGGCACCACCCAACTGGGATGACGGAAATAAGCACCGACCCAAGTGACGTGCGTAACCGCGGCCACCCCTTCGAGGTCGGCAATACGTCCCAAATACACATCGGGCAGCGGCATCTGCGGGCTGAGCCCGTTGACAACCAGCAACCTTCGGTCCGTCTGAGCCTGCTGCGGCGTGGAAAAGACGTTATCAAGCGCCGCTCCCAACTGCAGTAACAACATGCCAAACGCGATAAAGGCCACGACTAGGACAAAGCGCGCGCGATGTCCACGCAAGCCTCGCCAGATATAGGTCAGTCTGGCGCTCATCGCAGATTCGGCCTGTCATCAACCAGCACGCCATGTTGCAGCCTCAAATGTCGGTCGGCTAATGCCGCGACATTCGGATCATGGGTCACGACGACGACCGCCTTGCGATAGTGGTGACTCAATTGCTCAATGATCGCCATCACTTCCAGGCCAGTCTCTTTATTCAAGTCTCCGGTCGGCTCATCGCATAACAGCACGTCCGGATTGCCTGCAATTGCACGGGCAATCGAGATGCGCTGCTGCTCACCGCCAGACAGCTCACCCGGAAGGTGACGCCGCCGATGGGTCATGCCCACCACCTCTAATGCAGCATCGGCGCGCAGTGCCCGTTCCTTGCGAGACAGTTTCCACAAGTGCAGCGGCAGCATGACGTTTTCCTCCGCTGTCAGAGCCGGAATCAAGCAGTAGAACTGAAAAACAAAACCGATATGGGCAGCGCGTATCTGGGTGCGCAGTGACTCGCTTTTACCGTCCATGCGATGACCGGCAAGCTCCACCACACCTTCATTAGACGGGATCACCCCGGCGATGACGTCCAGCAACGTGGACTTGCCCGAACCGGAAGGCCCCATGATGCTGACCATCTCGCCACGTTGCACCTCAAGGTCCAGGCCCTGCAGTACGCGGATACGTTCGCGACCTTTGATATGCGCACGCGCCACACCGTTGAGGCGCAGCACGATTTCATCGTCTGAGGGCGTCTGCAAAAAAGCATTCCTTATAAGAAATCAACGTGTACTGACATGTTGTGTTTGTAGGCTTGCGGGGCTTGCTCCAGGGCAATTCGCACCAGTACGGCAGCCCGTTGCTCGTCAACCAGTGGCGATATATAGGCAACACTGCCGCCCACCGCGAGCTCAGGCAACGCATCGGGTTTGACTGAAACACGTTGCCGGCTTTCGAGTTTCCCCAGGGACTTTTCAGGTACCCAGACCTCGGCATAAAAGTGTCGAGTGTCGACTAATGTCGCAATGCCCGTTCTGGCGAAGCCGCCGGCAGCGGAAACCGGTGAAACCACCTCACCCACGGCAGCATCTAGGGAAACAATGATTCCATCGAATGGGGCACGGATGGTCGCGCGCTCCAAATCGATCTGGCGACCCTGGATATCAATCGCCGCAGACTCAGCCTGGAGCCCATAGCGCTGCACCTCCGCACGGCGCTCGGTGACTTCGGACTTGGCATCCTCGTAGTCCTGGGGTGGCACCACTTGTTCGTCCTTCAACAACTCAATACGCCGGAAACGCGCCTCTGCCAGAGGCAAGCGCTCACGCGCTTGATGCTCGTTGTTCTGCGCGACTTTCAGTTGAACTTGCGCAAACTTCAGTTGGCTGCTCAAGGACGCCGTATCCAAAGCGGCAATGGCATCGCCTTTTTTTACCCGGTCACCGCGTCGTACATAGGTTTTCTTCAAGGTTCCGGTCACCTCGGCGGAAACCGTCGCCAACTGATCGGCCTTGATAAAACCTGCAGCGGTGATTTGCGTGGCCGCACCGGGTACAGGGGCCGTTTCCACTGAGTCCGGTGTGCCGACCTCGCGTTTATCGGCCAAAGGCACAGGTTGAGGCTGCGCAGAAAATACACAGAAGGCGACCGCCGCTGCGCCCGGCAGCAATAGCCACAACCAGCGAGGCCGATGCCGCACCGCCGGCACCGACGCATCCGTAAAGGCGCCGACAGGACGGTTCAATAACTCCAAAGGATCGCGGCTGCTGCTCATTTGATCCATCCATTGGCCATATGCCCACCCACCAGCACCATTTCCGTATGCATCTCCGTAACGCAGGGTTTATCGTCAATCTTCAGCCAGCTGTCTTGTGGCGCCGGAAGCGCCTCGCGAAGTACCAGCCAATCAGTGTCCCGCGCCAAACCGAGCAAGTAGTCCATGCACGCGATATTGCTCAGGCGGCACCAGAACGGCTTGCGGGTTTTGGCGGCGGCGAAAGATTTCCAACCAAAAAAATCGTCGAATTGACCGTTCACAAACACGTCTTCAGGGATGCCATGTTCGGCACACAGCCGTAACAGCGCAGCGACCTGTGCCGAGCTGCTGAGGCCCTCCAGGCACTCAAGCAGCATGCGCGAGCGCAACCACCAGGTTTCCCGCAACAGCACACAGCCGTCGTCTTCCAGACGTGGCTGGTGGCGAAAGTCAGCGTCGAGGTGGCCTGCGCTCACCATTTCAGCGCCTGGGCGCCCGATCTGGACGGGCTCGACCAGCAGCGTGAGCAGATACTTGATCCCCCAGGCCGGCAGCGGCGAAGCGCCGCCCAAGTACTGCAACGCTAGCGGCTGATGATCCGGGCCGATCAGCTCAAGCAGGCCGGTGTCGGCGTTGTGGATCAATTGCATATCCCGCAACAGCAAGTCACTGTCCTGCATAGGTTGCTCATCCAGGCATAACTGCCGCTCGCACAACCGCGGCTGTGCTTGCAGATTGCTTGACTCACCACTGACCGTGACGGTCGCTGGAGCAATCGGGCGATGAACGTCCACAATCCAATCGCGCAACTGAGTTTCGTAGGGATCCTGCTGCGTGCCATTGTTAATGGCCCCACGCGCAAGTTGCCAGGCGGCTCGGTGGTACGCGCCATTTATCACCACCAGCGGTTTGCCGTTAAGGGCCTCGTCCAGGTCAGGCGTTACCAGCTGGAAATACACCGTCAAGGGCAGGCGCAATGCTGCTGGCGCGACGCGGCCAAGAGCCGGGCGTGGAACGTTGCCATTGAGAATGTTTTGTCCCAACGCCAAGTAGGCCGGCCACACGTCACGCAAGAAACCCTCGACGTCCGTGCAGCAGCCTCCTTCTGCGAATCGCTCAATGAAGCATTCACGCAGCCATAGATATTCGGCCGAAATAGTCGCGTACCGACCCACCACATCAGCAACACGACGCAACGTCTGCTCGGCAAACCGCGTCCCGAAACTCAGGGTCAGGCCACTATTGCGCACATCTTCATAGACACTGCTGGCCAGCCGTGGAGGGTGGCGATTGCCAAGTCGGGTATGCAGCTCGGCGATGCCCTCCTCAATCTCATTGAGCAATGCAGGACGCAAGGATGTGGGCGTGTCGGCAAAGGTGCGGGCACGGTTATCGAGTTGGCGCAGCTGGCCTGCCAGCTCGGTCATCTGCGGGTGCTCTTGCATGGCATCGGCCAACAATAAAGCGGGTGCATCATCCTGTGCCTGCCATTGCGGGAGCAGGCGCAGGATGTCTTTGCGTAACAGCTGTTTAAGCAGGCGTTCAGCTTTCTGCGGTTCCCGCTCAATCTGGCGCAGACGCCGCAAAAAATCTTCCCGACCAAAACACGCGGGCAATCTTTGCAACAGCGCGCACAGCGAAGGGGCCAGCCTGGCATTGAGCAAACTTTCCTCACTCCACAGCGTGCCGCGCCGCACTTGATAATCGCGCCCATGGGCACGAAGCGATCGCAAAAAAGCGTTTTCGTCCTGCAAAAAACGCAGGCTTGGATTCAGACAAAATTCAACTTTGTTGCTGTCAGCCAGCGAACTCTCGGCCAACTGCTCGCGCAATGCGACGACCACGCTTCGGCTTAAGCGCGACGTTGCCTGCAACCTTTGGCCATGAGCGTGGAGGTGGCCCAGTTCGCAGGTCGGGTCCAGGTTTGCTTGGCAGGTGGAGGCAAAACTACTGAAGGGACTGACCTTCATTCCCGCACGCAGCATGAACGCCATCACGGTGCGCTCCAATTGCTTGCGTCGTTTGCGCGGATGCGCCTGCAGGGGCAGCTGTAATTGGGCCAGCAGCCGCGGCGCGGCCAGTCCTAATGCACGATTGAAAGCCGGCTGCGCCAGTGCGTCCTGCAAGATTGCTCGAGTGGTTTCCTGTTGCGCAGCGCAGCTCGACTCCAGACGCGCCTGCAGTTCGGCACGCGTCCTGAATACCTGCTGATACGTTTGGCAGAGTGCGAGAACATTGGGCAATTGCTGTTCGAGCCATGCCAATAGCTCGGCGCTCGCCAGCAGTTCAACGCCGTTGAAGACCTGCCGTTTTGCCCGCAATAACCCTGCGCGATAGGCCGTTGCCGAGGGCTGCGCGACAGCATCGAATAATGCACTGACCAGGTTAAGGGCCAGCACGTGCAATTGCTCCACGACAGAGCGCAGCCGCGCGGCAATCTCACTGACTTCCCGCCCAGGCAACTCAACGCCGTGAGTGGCAGGCAAACCTGCGATGCGTACCAGTACGAACGGCATGATCCGCAGCTCGGTGGTTGCATCTTGGACGCCCTTGGAAGGCAGCGCACACGTCTCGTAAGTGCTCATTGAATGGCCCAGCCGGCGACTTGGATGATGACGAAAGCCGTGACGATGATGTAGAGCGCCGCATAGGCTGCAAAGGCGTTGCGACGAACATTCATGACCGACATAGACGCCCTCCCCCATCGCGGCTGATAAGTCTGTCGGATGTCGCCGAAATACACGTCAAAGGCCGTGCGCCCATCAGAGATTCGAAATGGGGTGAGATTGAAGTACAGGCCGAGCAACACCAGTTGCAACAGCGCCTGTACAACCGCAGTAGCACTGCCTGGTGGCATGAGCATCAACTCGGCGGCAAGCACGCCGGCCAGCAGCAGATCCAGGACGGGGCCCGCAATGGCGACGTGCAGACGTATCGCGTCACCAGGGAACAGATGAATCGCCGACGTATTGATAAAGGGCGACGGCAGCAGGAAACCTCTGAGCATCAGCCCGGCGCCCGACACGGGGCAACCATGCATGCGGCAAGCCACGGCATGCGCCAATTCATGCAGGATCAGCCACGCCAGCACTCCCACGCCAAGGGCTGCCCAATGGACGGGCGTTGAAAGAGCCCATTCGCGCCAGTGGGGTTGGTGTTGCAGGGCCAACAGAATGATTACCACACTCCCGATCACCGCGCCGCGCAACAACCAACGGCGCAAGCGCGCAGGAAGGGTGAGCAAGCGCCCTGCCAGAACTTCGGCCAACGGGTCCGGATTAGGCATCGACCAACGGCCCATGGAGCGCACCTGATCCTCGTCAAGCAACCCGGCGGTGCGCAATTTACCGATAAACGTCTGCAAGGCTCGCTGATGATGCGCCGCAGGATGGTTGGGATAGGCCAGGCCCAAAATGGCGATCAACTCGCTTTCACTCGCGCCGCGCTTGATCGCCAACGCCAGCGTGCAGGAAAGACCTGCCAGCTTTAATGGTCGGCTATGCATGTCACCGACAAGGATCAGCGTGTCGATATCCGGCTGTACATCGATAACCCGCGAATTAAATGAGCAGGCGGGGGATGCTTCGCTTGCGTACGTCAACACGCGCCGTCCTCGATCGAATGGCCCAATACCAATGAGAACAACGGTGTTTCGCAGTAGCCGTCGGTACCCGCCAGACGCATGAAGCCAGCCTCAATAATTCCACCCACCGTGCAACCCACCAACCCCATGGCGAGGGCCTCCAGCCAAGTGGCGACCGCAGCGCCGCCCGCTTGCTGCAACAGCAGTGAGTAGACCGGTCGCCCCATCTGACTGAAGCTTTGCTCCAGATCCGCCATGAAAACCAACGCTGCGCCCGCTTTTTGAAAGCCCTGCTGATTGAAGCATTCAGCGAACATCGCCGGGGTCAGCGGGCTTGCGCGCTGCACCCATTGCTCAGGAGCAGGTTTGCGGCAATCGTAGATGCCCGGCGTCATGGACCCATCAGGGCGCATCAGCAGCAGCCAGGGCCAGACGTCCAGTCTCGGGCCTCCCCGTTCTTGGTGAGCAACCAAGGCCCGATGAGCACTGACAACCAGCCTGACCAGGCACGAGGTACTGATCGGCTGTTCGGCGTAACGATAGGTTGCACGACGGCCCAGCAGCAAAGAGGCAACATCCAACGTGTTGTCGCGACCCTCTGGGCTTGGAGGCACCCAGCCTGGAAGGGATTGTCCAACGTGACACGCACGAGTATGGCCGGCGCCGATCAACAGCTCCTGCGCGGTACTGCTGCTCGAACTCAAGAGCTGATTGGCAGGGGCCGACATCGGCCCGCCAAGATGCAGAACGCTGCTGGCGATCTGGGCATGTTCCTGCGTGTTGAGGTTCAGCAACTCAGCACAGCGTTCGGCTTGCAGCAAGGCGGGCTGCACGACCCTCAACCCGAAGACAGAAGCCACCAGAGTGGCGTATTGGCAGGCAATACCGGCATCCCAATGCACAAGGTTAAAGCCGAAATCCTGGTACTTGTTGCGTACGCGGCCCAAGTGGCTCGAGGCGACTAGCGAAACAGGGCACGGTGCGTGCTCTGTCCCGTATAGCAACTGGCGCAAGGCAACAAGACTGGCGACCTTCACAGGGATCAAAGAGTCAGTCTCACCGTCGTAAAGATAAAGACCGGATGCCAGCTGCGCCAAATGATTGACCAACACATAAAAACTGCATGAGCGCAGGCTTCCCCCCGAGGGCGCGATGCGCCGTCGGCTGCCGTCTTCCAACGTTTGCTCGCCGACTGCATACAGCAGAATCGCCGCCAGCTGCGCCAATGACGGTTCGTCGCACGCTGCTTGCACACTCGATCCTCCAGCGTGTGAAGGAAGTTCGGCCGCCGCCGGCAACGTCAGGGTTCCCAGCGCATAGCTGCGGGTGACGGGAGCACCATAAAGCTTTAGATTGGCCATCTTGAAATGGCCTTCGAACAGGCGCGGAGCTAGCCACTCCTTGGGAGGCATGCGCACACTGACGTGATGCACCCAAGCGGCAAACGCCGGATCATCGGGAGCCAGGCAGGCGGCTGTCGCAAGCCCTCCAAAAAGGCTGCCGGGGATTCGCGCGATGGGTTTGTTGACGGGATAGGCACCGCGACTATCAACAGGATGCACGCGAACTTTGTTCAGATAGGTTTCGGTCAACAACCCCAATGCAATCTGCAGCCACTCATGGGCAATGTAAGCACACTGGAACTCCGCTTCCAGCGGGTCGGCCAAGGGCGCCGGTGCGCTGAGTTGCAACCTGGCGCAGCGATGACTTGCGGACAGCCCAGGCAACACCAAGGGCCCCAGATGCATGCAATCGCTGCCAAGCGTACCGATGAAATAAGGTCTTTTCGAGGCATGCAACGCATCGGCGACCTTGAGCAGTTCTTCATCCTCAACGCCACCCGAGAGTACGAGCAGGGCATGAGTATGCTCAGAACCTGCCACCTCAGCAGCGCTGTGTACTACGCGAAGCGTTCCCAGCGTGCCGCCTCCAAGGCTGGCGCATAACGCGGCGCGTACAGGCTGAGGACACGCCACCAGTAATCGGACGGCATCGGCTTGGGCTATGGCTGCGTCACGGTTTGCATGATATCCGGAGGAACCACAGAAGCGCGCGGCATAGCAGCCCACAGGCTCATCGTTGCCGCTTTGCGCGTCGCCGTCCTCTAGCAAACCATAGCGAAACAACAGGGATACCAGCCCTGTGACACCGCCACTGAAGTGCGACGCCAGGTCTTGTGAAATTTCGTCGAGACTGTGGCGGCCGTCCAGCAGAGCAAGCAACTCACTGAGTTTCTTCAGCCCCTGTGGGCAACGCAGGGTTTGTGGTTTCTGAGTGCCATAAAAAGTCACCGCATCGGGCCCAGCCGGCACCACGACTAACTCACGCAATAGCTTTGGGCGTGCAGGCAGTCGCTCCAATAATTCATCTTGCCCGCCGAACTGCTGCCCTGAAAGGTTCGCGCTCATACTCCATTCGCTCATATCTGCCGCGCGACCTCGATGTCACGTTCCAATTGCGCAGTCCAGCGCTCTGCCACACTGACCAGCGTGTTGCCACGACAAGTACAGCCATGCAACGCCGTTATGCGGGTGTGCACCGACCAGCTGCCATTAAGGCTGATAACCGTCAGTCGCCCTCTATGCTCGGGGGCCGCGCCTGCATGTTGCAGCAGTTTCACGGCAGCCATTTGCACCTGGCTGGGTAAGTAACCGGGTATTTGCGCGGTGCCTGTGTGTTCCATGTAAAGCTGGCGATTGCTCTCGAGCCTGGCGTTCTGTGGGGTATCGAACATACTCAGACTGCGGGCCATCGCGCAGCGCAAGCATGGCCCATCAGGAGGCGCCACCAGTGGTCCGATCAGTAGATTTTGATCCGATAGCATCACGACCGAATGCGTCAGTTTCCGCTCCCAAAGCACCTGTGCGAGGCGGCGTGTTCGACTGGGATGCAGACTGCCCAATGCCAAGGCGACGAATGTGTCTTTCCTCTCATCTTCCCAGCGGTGGGAAAGCGCATCGTCGATACTCAGCGAACGACCGCTGACGCAACGCTCTAACAATGCCTGGGCAACGGCAAGACCAAACCCGCCTTGATGGATGACTAACATGGCAGGTTCCTCAGGCAAACGGTTGTGGGTAGGGGTTGATCTCGACTGCGCGTCCCGATTGTTCGGCTTGCCTGGCCTGAGCCTGCAAAATCCGAGGGTGACCCAGATACCTTGCCCGGTAAGTAGCGGACATTGGCATCAGCGCAGGGATTACAGCGCGAATTACCCTTAGCCCTGCGTCGCGCAATTCATCGGTAGTCAGGTCAACCAACACCACTTCCATGCCCGCTGCATCCAAGCGCTCCAACAGGTAGCGCAATTGTTCGCGCGGCGTGACAACGTTCGGCTGACTCATCCGGGAGATCGGCATCACCACGTTAGAGCCCGTCAGAAAATCAAAGGCTGGGCGCTGCTCCGCGCGCCCCATGTAAATTGCGCCATGTTCCAGTTCAACAAAGTCACGCATGTCATCGGGTATGGGTAACGACAGTGCTAATATCGAGCGCCCCATGGCACTTTCGCGGATCAACTTTGCGCAACCATCCCACCGATTAAAGCCGGTGGTGCAATTGATAAATTGCGCCGCTTGCGGATCGCCTTCCTTAAGCTGCAAGCCATACACCGTAGGAATACCCAGCTCTGAAGTGGCATCGAAGAACATCTGCTCAAGACCGCTTTCGCGCAGTCGATAGAACTTTTCCGCATGCTCTGCCGGGGCCGGTTCGTCCAGCCAGATACGGGGCAACGTAGGCCGAAGCAACCACGTCAAGGCGATGGCGTCACGCTCGATGACTTCGCAGATAGCCGCCACCGCCGCTTGGGCAAAGTCAGTATGCGCAGCGACACCGGTTGAGATGGGTAACCAAAAGTGCTCACTTGGCCAAGGGCGTATAAACAAGTGCGTCATGATCAGCGGCACCAGC
This sequence comes from Pseudomonas sp. 44 R 15, assembly GCF_900004965.1. NCBI lineage: Bacteria > Pseudomonadati > Pseudomonadota > Gammaproteobacteria > Pseudomonadales > Pseudomonadaceae > Pseudomonas > Pseudomonas sp. 44 R 15. Next base: position 12,323 of record NZ_CVTU01000068.1, on the reverse strand, counting down.
TTACGCCGGTTTTCCAACGGCGAATAACCGTAGACCCAACGCACAGGAGCGTGCGGGTCAATTCGCTTCAAAGGGCTGAGCGGGTCCGCGTACTCGGCAGCAGAGCCACACGCAATGCTCTCGTAACTCAAGCCTTGTGACCCCACCTCTGCAAAGCTTGCCGTGACAATGTCGTCTTTGTTGAAGACGCTCATCGAATAACGTTCTGCTGCTTCGGCGACAGCACGAACCATTGCAAGCTCCGGACGTTCGTCGGCCCCGCACCCGGCCATTTCTACTCGGCCAGAGCGATTGCCGTGGTAGTCCGAAACATGGGGAAAAGCCAGATTCAGATTACCCAAATGCGCAATAAACGAATGAAAACGAGGTACGTGCATTTCTTGAGAAGAATGTGTCTGCACCGACCTGACCACTCCTCCCGCTGGGGCCAATAGCGACAGAAAAGGGTACTTGTCCACCAGGTCTTTGCTAACCGCAAAATTATGCGGATGCATGGTGCAATCCACGCTCGTAAGTCTTGGCCAGCAAAATCGCCAGATAAGATTCATCCAACGTGGTGAACCCCAAACGGTTATTCATTAAATGAGCGAAATAAAAGGCCAGCGTATCGGCGAGCATCGGGGTATAGAGCGGACACTCTTTTTTGTAGCGCTCCCTCGCATTGCGCATAGCTTTATGCCAACGCGTAATCAGTGTTGCCATAGAAGGATGTTGGGATTGCGTTGGCGGGACAATTGCCTCGTTTGCATCCAACATTGCATTTGCCTTATCGATAAAAGCCGACTTGTAATTACCGATGTCCGGATTGCCGGAAAGCCAGAAGGTTGAATAACGCTCTAAAAACTCGGCACAGGCATCCTCAGACAAAAACATCTGCAGTGTCTCTACAAAAAAAGGCAGGACAGAGTCTTTGCGGCTCAGTTCAGCCTGAGACTCGCGCAGCAATACTTCACGGGCAATATCGCTGGATAGGCAGAAAACTTCTTCGGCAATAGGCATGCCGTGTTCGCCGCCAAAAACATCCAACTCCGCAATATATCGATCGCGGCAGCAATAGATCGAAGAATCTTCTCCGGACGATAAAACGGAATAACCATCGAAAGACACCAGTGGCACATACGTCGAGGGGACGCGCTGGGAAAGCAACGAAAGTCCATCATGCAACTGATGATAAAACTCTCGCTCTTGTGCACTGCCCTCACCGCCGTGGAGGTGCACACGCAAACGCAAATGCAGGCCTCCTTCATCGAAGTAGCGTAAATAAAACCAGTTGCCACTTTCTACAAGAGTCAGCGCACTCGCCAGACAGTCCGTTATAACAAAATCGAGCGCATCATGGTTCCCTCCAACGTAAATCTTGTAATAGTGCCATTCCAATGGCTTGAGTGCACCCGACAACTGAACTGCTTCCATCACTTCACCTTGGGACTGAAACGGAAAAACTTAACGCCAATAAATGCCGAAACCATCAGGTAGGCAATCAATCCGAGAATACTGGTTGAAAGCGAATAGACGCCTTCCAGCCCGGACATCACTTGCCGCAACGCGTCCGAGAGTAGCCCCACCGGTGTCGTCGGAATCAACCAACTCCACTGCCCCTGACTAATATCGTTGAACAACTGGCCAAAACTCATGCAATAGAAATTCAATAATAATAAAAAACCATTCGCAAGGTTTAATGAACTGAAGATGCCGGCAATTGCATAACCGTAAGTGACGAGCGTTGCGCTACCCAGCAGCAATACGAAGCCAAAGGCTACCGGCTGTTCGATGCGCACTCGAAAAAACAAACACCCGACGATTACCAATAACATAACTTGTAGAATGGCGATGACCAGGCGCACGCTGAGTTGAGAGATCAATAACGCCAGTCGCGGCATAGGCACTACCGCAAAGTGCCGATAAATGCCTTTTTCCCGTGCCGCAATGATGGGTGCCGCTGTACCGAACAAAGAAACTTGAAGCAGGGATAACGCCACAGTGGCGGGGAACAGGAACTTGAAATAATCAAATCCGTTTTCGGCAACCAGTCGAGGTTGCAGAGAGGTAGTGGCGGCCGCGGGCGCAGCAAGCAGCTTGTCAATCAGCGGCGCTAGACTTTGCCCCTGCCGCGTACTGTAGAGCGCCAGTGGCGGATTGGGTTGACCGCTTGGAGCGATGACCAGAGTGGCTTGCTGTTGCTGGATGACAAGGTCAGGATCAGCGCTCGCAACTCGCCTTACCGAAAACAACGGCTGCTCAGTCAATGCACTGAACGCCCGATTGGCGGCGCCTTCATTGCCAACGACGAGCACTTTGATACTACTGGCGCTGTCAGGTGTTCCCGAACTGTTGCCCAGGGTAATAATAAAAAACATAGGCAGGGCAAAAGAAAAAACCAGGGGCAGCAGGTCGCGCGAATACTCTTTGAAGGCAGACAGGGACAATCGGGCGTAAACGGTTAAAACAGACTTCATGGCATCATCCTTAATACCTCGATACTCGTGCTGGATTCAGTCGCGCAGGGCTTTTCCTGTCAGTTGAATGAACACATCTTCGAGGGTGCTCTTCGCAATCTGAAGCTGGATGATTATTCCAGGGTGGCTTTTTTCAAGATTCGCAACGTGCAATAAATCGCTACTGACATTACGTGTTTTCAGGCGTACGGAACAATGATACGGGTCTTCAGCGATAGTACGAATTTCAACCTGCGGAATGGCACATAACAATGCATCAGTCAGACCGGCAGGCGTAATAAAGTTAATGCAGTGGTCAGGGCAGTACTTGGCGATCAACGCTTGGGGGCGATCATCTTCAAGGATGAGCCCCTTATCAAGAATAATCACACGATTGCATAGCGCTTCCACTTCTTCCATCTGGTGAGTCGCAATAAGCACGGCACGCTGGGCTTGGCGTTCCTGCTCTAAAATAATATCCCAGATAAAGCGGCGACCTTGAGGATCGATATCGCCGGTCGGCTCATCAAGAAACATGACATCAGGCTCACCAATCAGCGACAGCGCCAACGCTAAACGCCGCTTCTGCCCACCTGATAACCGACCAAAACGAACCTTACTTTGCTCTGTCAATCCTACCTGCTGTATAAGTTGCTTTGCAGATCGAGCATTCTTATAGACCACTTGATACATGTCGACTATCTCAGCGACATTCAAATTGGCAGGCAGCGTAAACGATTGGGGCGCCACACCAATTCGCTGCTTAACCTGCGTAGACAATCCCTTTCGGATATCCACGCCTAACAACGTGATATGACCAAACGCAAACGGCAACAAGCCAAGTATGGTTTCTATCAAGGTCGTTTTGCCCGCCCCATTGGGACCGACCAGACCCACAATATCTCCGGGATGTAAGGAGAAATTGATATCCTTGAGCACTTCTACCTTGGCATAAGACTGACTAAGCCCGGACACCGTCAGGTATCCAGATTGAGTTGTTTTCAGCCAAGGTATCAGAGGCTTAAGCAACGCCTCGTGAAGCATAGTTAACTGCCAGTACTGATAATGCAGGACAAGGTACCTGCAGTAGAAGCTGACGAAACACAGCCACCCGCACAACCACCGGTAGTGCTGGCGCTACCAATACTGGAAGCACAGTCACTGGCAAAATGCAGCGAATCCGACAACTCTTCGACAAACAGCTCGATTTCGTCATAGCTGTTAGCGGGGCTTAATTGGAGGTCGAAACGGTGCGAAGGAGCAATCAGTTGCTGAAGTGAACTCATGGTAAAAATCCTTATTTACAATCGCATATTGATATCACGATGGGCAAGTTAGGGTTTTTTAGCACCACAAGCAATAGGCGCTAACAACAAACCGAGCAAATGATAAGGATTCTCATCGAGAGACCCGCAGAATTCGGAAAAACATACATTAACCAATGCCGACAGGAGGCAGTGTGTCGGCGCTGATTGAAAACGTAGCGGTTCAATCCTCGCAACCGGCAGTCAACGAGCATCAAGCAGTACATTCAGGCCTTGTATTCATACATTCGCTGGTACAAGGAAAAACGTATAAAGATTTCGCTCGGCGCGCTCAGTCCCATTGAGTATCGTGAAAATCTGCGCTTAGCGGCATAACCAGTCCATGTTTCCGCATCCCCCATGCCTATGGCATAAGAATGAGTCTGCACATACAGTTCTAATATTCGTGATTCTGCCTAGGCGGAGTTCCATCAGTCATCGGATCGACCTCCCCTTCTCGGCAGTCCACAAACGATACTACGCTGACATTTAAAAAGGTTATGCGGAACACAGTCACTACAGGAAATTCTTTGCATTGTTCTATGTCGTTGAGGATTTCTTGGGTTCCGACCGCTTTTTTGAAGTGTGGAAGTCAAGAAACCACCCGAAAAACTGGACACCGATTTACGTTATTGGGAAGAGCTATACATGGGGCATTGATTCGTCAGGGGAGGACTTTAAAAGCGAATGGGTTAACCATGCGGCCTACCTGCATCAGCTCGCGGCGGCGACCCCCACGTTCTGCGCCGCCTGGTAGAGAATCTGCCCAACCAGATCGACCTCCGCTTCGCTGATGATCAGCGGCGGCAGGAAGCGAACGGTTGCGCCGTGCCGGCCGCCCAGCTCGACGATCAGGCCACGCTCCAGGCAAGCACGTTGTAGCTTGCGCGCCCGCTCGCCATCGGTAGCGGGTTGGCCCAGGGTATCCTGGCTGGCAGGATCGATGATTTCCATGCCCAGCATCAGACCACGGCCACGCACGTCGCCGATCCAATCGAACTCGGCCTGCAGCCCGTGCAGCAGCGTCTGCAAGCGTGCTCCGACGTTGCGCACATGGCTGCAGATGCCTTCGCGCTGAATGAAGCGCAAGGTGGCATCGCCGGCGGCCATGGCCAGTTGATTACCTCGGAAAGTGCCGGCATGGGCCCCGGGCTGCCATTGATCCAGCTCGCCCCGGTAGACCACCACCGACAGCGGCAGACCACCGCCGATGGCCTTCGACAGCGTCACCACATCAGGGGTGATGGCGCTGCGCTCAAAGGCAAACAGATCGCCGGTGCGCCCGATACCGCATTGGATCTCGTCGAGGATCAGGGGAATATCGTGCTCACGCGTGATCGCCCGCAGCCCCTGCAGCCAGCGATCAGGGGCGCAAATCACCCCGCCCTCGCCCTGCACCGTTTCCAGGATCATGGCCGCCGGCTGGGTCACGCCGCTTTCCGGGTCGGCGAGCAGGTGGCGGATGTAATGCAGGCTGGCGTCGATCGCCTGCTCGCCGCGCAGGCCGAACGGGCAACGGTAGTCATGTGGATACGGCAAGAATTGCACCCCCGCCAGCAACCCACCCAGGGCATTCTTCGGCCCCAGGTTGCCGCTCACAGACAGCGTGCCGAGGGTCATGCCGTGATAGGCGCCATGGAACGCCAGGATGCTCTGCCGCCCGGTTGCCGTGCGCGACAGCTTGAGCGCCGCCTCCACTGCGTCCGCTCCCGTGGGGCCACAGAACTGGATGCGCGCATCCCGGGCGAAGTCGCCAGGCAGCAGATCGAAGACTGTCTCTACGAAGGCATCCTTGATCGGCGTAGTCAGATCGAGGGCATGCAGCGGTATGCCCGAGGCCAGGGTCTTCTGGATCGCTTCCATGATCACCGGGTGATTGTGCCCCAGCGCCAGGGTACCGGCACCGGCCAGGCAATCGATGTACACCTGCCCCCGCGAATCCTCAACATACACGCCCTGCGCCCGCTTGAGCTCCAGCGGTATGCGCCGTGGGTAGCTGCGCGCATTCGACTCGCGCTGCATTTGCCTCTGCAATGCCGGCGTGCTGTCCAGGCAGTAGCGCTGGCTTAGCCCGCTGTGCCGGTGCTGGAGTTCGAGCGTGGTGTTGGTGATCGGGGTGATTGCATTCATCAGTGCATCCTCGTGTCGCGCGGATAGCGCGTTATCTGACGACGCTGCCGGAACGTGCCTCATGCAGCGAACGACCAGCCAACTCAGGCGGCTCCAGGTTGCTGCTATCGGCTACCGGGCAACGTCACCTGCAAGGCCATGACCCGCTCAATGGATGCGCAAGGCATCAGCCGCGATCCTGGGGCTGCATGGCTTGACGCAAGCTCAAAGGCCGCATGTCAGTCCAGGCCGACTCGATATAGGCCAGGCACTCCTCCTTGCTGCCCTGCTTGCCGGCCGCGCGCCAGCCTTGCGGTATTGCCTTGTAATCCGGCCAGAGGGAATACTGCTCCTCGTCGTTGACTACAACCAAAAATCGCGTGTCAGGACTGTCCAGACTCATGTTCCACTCCGTTTCCACTGAAGGTGCGAGTGCTCGTAGGCTTTGCATACGAGCGGCCGTAGGATAATACAGTTAATAACAATTATCATTAGGTATTGGCGTGACGCGTTTACACGCCCTGCTGTCACAGGCCCCCGCTGTCAGAGACAGAGTTCGCCTGCATGCCCCCGGTTTGTTTATACTGATCGCCACCAGTGATAACGAGTCTCAACAGCAAGCGACTGACTATGCCTCGACCCACAGCCTCCCTGAACACGTATTGCGCAATGCCGCCTGACGGTGACACTGGGCCGCGAGGATGATCGCCAGCCTCGCCCCGCTGTTCAGCGGCCCGCTGGCGGACTATGGGGAAAACCTGCAACTGGCCGGTGATCAACAGCCGGCAATTGCCGGCTCGCAACTGTTTCAGCCGGACTATTTCGCCGAGTTCATTGGTGAACTGGCAGCCCGCCATGGCAGCGACGATTTCATGGCGCTGACCTCTATCTGGTCGAAATGGTATTTCTGCTTCATAGCACCCGCCGTGGCGGCCAGCTTGCTCTTGCAGCGCGAGTTGCCTATCGCCCTGAGCGATGTCGGCGTCACCCTCTCGGCAGCGGGAAAGCCGCTTGGCCTGCACCTGCCCCATGAAGGCAGCGTTCTGCCACCCTGCACGCCCTTCGCGCGCTTCGACGCCTTGATCGAGCGGCATCTGAAACCGGTGATCGAGGTGATGGCCAGCGTCTCGAAAGCCTCGCCACGACTGTTCTGGAGCAACGCCGGCAACCTCTTCGAATTCGCCACTACCCAAGTCGAACTGCATCGATTGGCAACGTCCGATTGCGCAGCCCCGGCCAGAACCGTGCTGGAAAGCCGCCTGCGCCCCGACGGCCGGCGCAACCCGCTGTTCGCCCCGGTGTACTACAAGGACGTCGGCGCTGACGAACCGCAGCGGTTACGCCGTATTTGCTGCATTCGCTACCGCCTGCCCGGCATCGGCTATTGCAGCAGTTGCCCACTCGACCGCGACAAAACACCCGAGTAAGCCGCTCCAAGCGGCTACCTGACCAACTGGAAAGGGTTCTCGCTGCTATGGTCATAGTCCACCAACTGGCCGTAATCAAGCCGGTAGATGCGATCGGCCACGTCGAAGTAGCGGTCGTCGTGGGTGATGGCGATGACCGTTTTCCCGGCTGCCTGCAACTCGGGCAGCAGCTCGTGGTAGAACACATGGCGGAACACCGGGTCCTGGTCCGCCGCCCATTCGTCGAGCAGCAGCACTTCGCGACCCTCCATCATCAGCAACAGCAGGGCCAGGCGCTTGCGCTGGCCCTGTGAAAGGGCCGTGGTGGACAGGCGTCCATCGACGAACTGCACCTTGTGCGCCAGCCCCAGGCGTTGCAGATAGTGATCGACCCGCTCCTCCAGACCATCGAGCTGGCCGTTCTCACCGAGCACATCGGCGAACAGATAGAAGTCGGCGAAGATCGCCGCGAAATGCTCGCGGTGCCACTCGCTGTTCGAGACATCCAGTGTCACGCCATTGAGCGCGACCGTACCCTCGCTGGGCTGGTAGAGCCCGGTCAGCAATTTGGCCAGGGTCGACTTGCCGCTGCCATTACCGCCAACGATAAAGATCAGTTCGCCACGGCGAACGTGCAGATCGATGGGGCCCAGCTGGAAGGCGAATTCGTCGCTCTGCCCGGGGTAGCGGTATTGCACGTTGCTCAGGCGCAACTCACGGAAAGGCTCGGCGGCCTTGGGCGGCATGGTGAAGTGCACCGTCTCGCCCAGGGCCAGGTCATCGATGGCCTGCAAGGCCACATGGCCACGGATCACCGCCGGGACGGCATCGAGGATCATCGAGATCGGTGTACGCAGGAACATGATCGCCAACACGTAGCCCACCACCACCTCCTGGCTCAGCAGCCCGAGGCCCTGACCGAGGAAGAACAGCGTACCGATCAGCACGAACACCAGCAGCGACGTCCAGTTCAGGTTGATCGCCCACAGGGTATCGGCGCGTACCGAGGCCTGCAGCGAGGCCTGCGCGATCGGCTCCAGGCGCTGGTTGTACAACATCTGCCGACGCTCCCGGCTCAAGGCCAGTTCGCAGCGGCCGTTGATGGTCGCCTCGAACTGCTCGGTCAACCGGTCGTCCTGCTGCCGCACCTGCTGCATCAGGCGCTTGACCTTGCGCCCGAGCAGCACGTCGAGCAGCACGCCGAAGGCGATCACCACCAGGGTCAGGGCGAAAAAGGGCAGGCTCAGCCAGGCCATGTAAGCCAGGCCAACCAGCAGCAGCAAGCCGTTGTACAGCGAGATCGGCAATTGCTTGAAGGCCGTGGCCACGGTGGTCACGTCCTTGGTCAGCGCGTTGAAAATGCGCGAGCTGCCCAGTCGCTCGATGCGCTCCAGGGCGGTGCCCAGCACCTTGCCCACCAGGCGCAGGCGCAACTGATAGACCAGGCGATGGCCGATCTGCACCAGCAGCCACTGGGCCAGGGTGCCGCTGACGAACAGCAGCAACAGCAGGCCGGCGAACAGCGCCAGCGCCTGGCTCAGGTCATCCAGCCCCTGCTCCAGGCTGCGGTTGATATAGCCGATCAGGCCAATGCTGCTGGCCGCACTCAAGGCACTGCACAGCACCGCCAGGAAAATGCGCCAGCGCGCATCATGCAGCAGTTCCTTCAATAACATCATCAGTTCGACACCTTCTCGGCTGGGTGTTGCGGCGCAATGCTCGGCGCCAGCAAGGACAACAGATCCGTACTCAGGCGCGGCTCGGCAACGATCGCATGATGGCCGACATCAAGGCTCCGATAATGCAGTGCCTTGCGCGTGTGCGCCTGCCAGGGTGTACGCAGATCACCGTGGGCATTGCTGCGCCACAACCAGATGGGCACATCGACCACCGGTAAGGCCTGTTCGTACAAGCGCGTCTTGATCGCCCGGTAGCGCACCATCACGGCCTGCAACTCGGCATCAGCGCCGTGTGATTGCAGATGCTCACGCACCTCGGCGTCGGCCAGCATGCGGGTCACGCCCTCGGCATAATCGCAATCGACCAGTTGCCGGGCCAGACGCTCGCGCACCGTATCGCCAAGCGGCCGCGAACGGGTGCGACACAGGAACACCAGGTCGGCGAGCAACTGGCCACCCTCGTCGCCGTCGCCTGCAAGGCTGCGCTGCGGATCATGATCCACCGTGGCCAAGGCCTTGACGGTGAAGCCGGCTGATTGCAGGTGCGCAATCAACAGCAGCGCCAGGCGCGAAGCCAGGCACCAGCCCAGCACCACCAGCGGCCGCTGCTTGAGCGACTCGGGAATGCTCTGCACATAGCGCTGCAGCAGACTGCCCAGATCCTTGCTTTCCCACCCCTCGTCAAATGCCGCCAGGCCATAAACGGCCTGGGTTTCGCCAAGGTGCTCCACCAACGGTCGGTAGTCTTTCAGGTGGCCCTCCGCGCCATGGACCAGGAGCAAGGCAGGCGCCTCACCGGCCACATCGTTCAGCACCTGCCAGCCCTCGCTACTCGCGCCCTGATCGAGGCTCTGCACCAATTCGCGCACGGTCTGCCGTTCGAACAGCAGATTAGTTGGCGGATTGAGCCCCAGTTGCTCGCGAATCAGTGCCACCACCTTGATTGCCGCCAGGGAATGCCCGCCCGTGGCGAAGAAGTTGTCGGTCACGCCGAGATCCTCGACACCCAGCACGCGGCACCAGATTTCCAGCACGGCGCTTTCCAGTTCGCCGACCGGGGCCACCCGCGCACCTTGCAGGCGCTGCCGGGCACGCTCCAGCAGCGCCTGGCGATCGAGTTTGCCATTGCTGCTCAGCGGCAGGGCTCTCAGGGCGAAGATGCCGGCGGGCAGCATGTAGTCCGGCAGTTGTTGGGCCAAGTCGTCGCGCAGCAGGTTCGCGGCCCTGCCCTGCCCTGGCTCCTCCACAACGAAGGCCAAGAGGCGTTCACCATCAAGCAGCACCGCCGCCTGCTGCACACCCGGCAGGCCGCGCAACGCCTGTTCGACCTCCGCCAACTCCAGACGAAAACCGCGAATCTTCACCTGCTGATCATTGCGCCCGAGAATGCGCAAGGCGCCATCGGCCTGGCGCAACGCCAGATCACCGGTGCGATACAGGCGCGCGCCGGACCGCAGGTCTTGGCCGAATGCCGAACTGCCGACATCCCCCAGGTAGCCGCGGCCGACGCTGGCACCGGCCACGCACAACTCGCCCGCCTGCCCGGAAGGCACGGCGCGCTGTTGTTCATCGAGCAGATAGATGCGGTTGTTGCCGAGCACCTGGTTCAAGGCCGTGCCGCTTACCCCCTGCTCGCTGTCGATGGCCCGCCAGAGCACGCCGACCGTGGTTTCGCTCGGCCCGTAGTGGTTGTACAGGCGGCAACCAGACCCTGCCTGTGCCAGCCGCGCCAGCAGGCTCTCGCCCACCGCTTCGCCGCCAAGCACCAGCACCTGACGCGGCACTACACCCTCCGGCGGATGCTCGCCGATCAATGCCTCAAGGTGCGATGGAACGATCTTCAGCACATCCAGCGGATGCTCGCGCAGTTCCTCGGCGAAGGCCTGCGCATCGGTGACGCTGGCCTGGCTCAGCAGGTGCACGCAGCCGCCCTGCAACCAGGCCGGGTACAGCACGGTATTGCCCAGGTCGGCGAGCAGCGACGACACCAGCCCGTAGTGAGCACCTGCCGGCAGATCCAGCGCGTGAGTGATCTGGCTCGCGTAGTGGCGTAGCTGCCCCTGCTCGATCTGCACGCCCTTGGGCTTGCCGCTGGTGCCCGAGGTGTAGAGCACATAGGCCAGGTGCTGCGGCGCGCTGGTCACCGGCGCAGCGAGTGGTGCAGCGCTGCTGGCCTTCGACCAGGCCAGGCTGGGCACGTCGCAGACCAGGCTCGACTCATCCAGGTGCAGCACAACAGCAGGCTTGGCATCCTCGAGAATGCTGGCCAGGCGCAGCGGTGGCAGCGCCGGGTCCAGCGGCAGATAGGCCGCGCCCGCCTTGAAGCAGGCCAGCATGGCGACCAGCATCTGCGCGCCACGCGGCAGCAGCAGCGCCACCACCTGGTCAGGGCCAGCGCCGGCCTGCTGCAAGCTGCCGGCCACCCGTTCGCTCAGCTCATCCACGTCGGCATAGGACAACAGCTGCCGGCCATCGCGCAGCGCCGGGCTGCGCGGCTGGTGGCGCGCATGGGCACGGAATCGATCGACGATATCGACGTCCGCCGGCAGTTCCTCGCCCGTCACTGTGGGCTGCGCCTCCTCCGTCAGCAAGGCATCCAGGCCGTCCAGCGGCGCTTGCGGCGCCTGCAGCAGTTGGCCGATCCAATGCACGTAACGGCGCAGCAAGAGCTGCATCTGCTCACGGCGATACAACCCGGTGTCGTACACCAGCGCCAACTGGCCCTGGCCGGATTCATCCAGCAGCCAGTGCAGTTGCAGTTCCACCGGTGTGTCGAAGGACAAGGCCTGCAAAGCCTGTACCTCGGCCAGATGCTGCACGCGCAGCCCGGCCTGGTAGCTGGCGCGCCACTCCGGCAGCAGCTCGGCCTGGCCGAGGTACTCCTGCCAGAGCACGGCGCTTTCCAGTTGCCGGGCCAGTTGCCGGGCCAGGCTGACCCAACTGGCATGCTCGGACAAATGCACCTGCATGGGCAGCGTTTGCTCGAACAGCCCGTAGGCGCCCTGCAGTTCCTCATAGTCGTCACGCGGGTCGTGCTGCAGGCCCAACTGCGCATGACGCTGACCGTTCAGGCGGCCGAGCAAGGCGCCCCAGGCTGCCAGGGCGAGAGGCTCGATGGCCAACCCCTCGCCCCCGGCCAGTGCCTGCACGGCACTGCACAGTGCAGGTTCGAGCGCCTGCTGCACGCAGCCACGGGCACCGCTGGCCATGCCATAGCGTTCGATCAGGCGCAGCCCCGGCACCTCCTGCAGGGCCAGGTTGCGCCAGAACTGCACGCCCTGCTCGGCGTCCTCGTCCAGTTGCAGGCCGGCGATCCACTCGGCGTAGTCGCTGTACTGCATCGGCTCGGCCTCCAGTGCCGCGCGCTGCCCCAGCAACTCACGGCGCAGT
>NZ_CVTU01000095.1:7095-21763 GCF_900004965.1 Pseudomonas sp. 44 R 15 | reverse complement strand
GCCTGAGATCAAAAGCAGATCAAGATCAAGAGCGGCTCGCTTCGCATCGTGGTTACGGTTGGGCGCTGCTGAGTTGTGTAGATACCTATGCCCCGATAGCGGTTTGTCAGGCGCGCTGCTATCGAAAGCACGCCCTTACCCACATCACGCAGAGGCAGCCTTGAGGCATTTGAGGGCCTGAAAATCGCCACGGACTTTGTCGATTTTCTGGCTCAGCTTCATGCGCTGTTGCTCAGTGCTCTGCGCCATCAAATCCACAATCAAACTACGCGCCGCCGCTTCGGTCTGTGCGTAGGCCGCCCGGTACTCGGGGGTCCAAAGACTTTCCCGGTCCACCAGTAACTGCTGCATTTTTTGCGCAAACCCGGGACTGTTGCGTTGCCGCAGCGCCTCGCTGAACTGCGCCTGCCAGTGCGCGCGGTTGCCGATCCACTCGTTGTTCTGATCTCCCAATGCCTCGGACCAGGCCACCACCCGCTGCTGCTGGGTGGCGCTGAGTGGGCCGATCCAGGCGTCCAGACGCTTGCTCATGCGCTCGGCGCGCTCCTTGATCTGCTGGGCCAGCGGCGGCTTGAGGTATTCGTCCTGGCGTTTGCGCAGGTCTTTGGCCAGGGCGTCGTTCATCTCCTTGACCTGCTGATCATCCAGACCTTGCAGCAGGTGCACCGCAGACGGGGTGATTTCACGCGCGATCTCGGCGATAGCCTGTTTGGCTTCGACGGTGCGGGCCTGCAAGGCGGCGTCGGTGACCTGATTGGCGTCGACCATCTGTTGCAGGCGGTCCAGCCAGTCCAGGTAACCCGGCAATTGCGTGGTGCAGTGCCAGGCCAGGTGCTCCTTGAGTTTGTCGTTGAACCAGCTCTTCTGCCCGGCGTTCATGTCCAGGTAGTCGTTGAGGGTCCAGGGGATGATCACGTCAAGATTACGGTAGGCCAGGCCCACGCGATTGCAGCCGGCGAGCACCAGGCTCAGGGTCAGCAATAACACCATAAATTTGAGCCGACGCAACATGGGCAGGTCCTTGCACGGTTGGGGTTAATGCATGTGAACCTGCACAAGGGGCGACAGTTCAGCCCATCAATAAAACGACCGGACAGCCTTCAAGGTCAACAGGCCGTCACATTGCGAATTGTGTCCGGAGTAGGCCGAGCAGTCCCCGCCACTGAGGCTGGAGTCGCTGTAGATCAGGTCCAGGTCGACCCCTTTCCAGGCCCGGGACAGTTGCACTGACCAGTCGCTGAAGCTGCTGATGGCGCCGTTCTCCACCGACACCGGGGTGCCCAGTTGATGGGTGGTGTACTTCACGCTGACGCCGACGCCGAAAGGCTGGGTGCCGCCGAGGTCGGCAAACAGCGTGCTGTCCTGGCGGTCGGGGTCGTTGCTGAAAGACACGCCGAAACGGTTGCCCAGCAGGTTCAGGCCACCATAAAACGCCTGGCTGTCGAGGGGGCTGACCTTGGGATAGCTGTAGTGAATCAAGCCCACTTCGTAGCCCAGGGTCTGGTCGAAGGGATGCTTGAAACCCATATAGGAATCGACTTCAAGGGTGCTGGGCGAGGACAACCCCATGTTCGGTGAAAACTGGCCGAAGTACAGGCCGCTGTCGTGACTCAGGTCCAGCCCGCCATGGAATGCGTCGCTGCCGGGGGAGGTCGGCTTGACCAGGCCCTGAGCCATGGTACGGCTGGGGGTGGTACCCAATTTCAGGTCGAAGTCGCCCAATTCGCGCTGGAAAATCTGCGCTTCGGCGAGCGGACACGCGGCAAGCGCGCTGACCAGTAACATGCAGGATTTGAGCATGCTTCACTCCATGAAAAGCGAGGAGCAGTGACGAAAAAAGATGGGCAGATGCCCGTGCTAGACGTGTGCAAGGATACCGGCGAAAGCTCGCAGGTGAGGCCCGTTCGTCGATTGGGGTGAGGATCAAGGTGTTGCGAAGGTGTTTCGGGCTCTAGTCCTAGCGCCTTGAAGGCAAGACGCTTAGGGACCAGGTGCGTTGCGCGGGTATTACTTTTTGCCCAGGCTGATCTGCTTGGACGGGCCGAAAGTCTGGCCGCTCACGCCCTTGGCAATTTGCTGGATTTCGCCACCGGACTTGAGGAACGCAGCAATCTGGCTGTTGATCGATTCGCTGGTTTCAACGGCGGGAGCTGGCTTTGCTTTGCTGTTGGATGCTTTTACGCGCATGGCGGCCACTAACCTGTAGAAAATTAACTTGGCCAGGCATCGTACAGGAATTACTTGACAATTGCTTGGCAAATATCCCTTGGGAATTAAATGTCGCCTCTGCAAAAGACCGAACTTGATCAACCCAATAACCCGCTAACTGACTGTTTTAACTCGAAAGCTTGAAACGTACCGGTGTTGGCGACGGGTAAAATTCGCAGGATTGATCAGACGAGCGGGGCACTGCCATTGCAGCGCCACGTCGGCCTGCGGATTTTTCAGGCGCGCGCGCGTGTCTGGCTCAACTCGGGTAGAATGCCGCCCACGCAATGAGGGTATCTGGAAATGGCTTTAGTCGGGCGCTACAACAGCTTGCAAGTGGTTAAACACACTAACTTTGGTTTGTACCTGGATGGTGCGCAAGACGGTGAAATCCTCTTGCCTAATCGGTATATCCCCAAGGACATTCCCAGTGAAGATGAAGACTGGCTTAACGTTTTCATTTATCTGGACAGTGATGACAAACTTATCGCCACCACTGAAAAACCCAAAGTTCAAGTGGGCGAATTTGCCAGTTTGAAAGTGGTGGAAGTCAACAGCATCGGCGTGTTCCTCGATTGGGGGCTGCCCAAGGATCTGTTGCTGCCTTACTCGGAAGAAAAGCGTCAGCTGAGCGCCGGTGAATATTGCGTGGTGCATGTCTATCTCGACAAGCACACCCGGCGCATCACCGCCACCGCGCGCCTTGATCGCTACCTGGACAAAACGCCGGCCAATTACCAGGTGGGCCAGGAAGTCGACCTGTTGGTGGCCGAAGCCACGGACATGGGCTTCAAGGCGATCATCAACAACAAACACTGGGGCCTGATCCACAAGAACGAAGTGTTCAAGTTCCTGCGCCCGGGCAAGGAAGAGAAAGGCTTTATCAAAGAGATCCGCGCCGATGGCAACATCAGCCTGAGCCTGCAGCCGGTTGGCCAGGAAGCGGCTTCCAGCCTCAACTCGAAGATCCTCGCCAAATTGCGTGACAACAACGGCACCTTGCCGGTCAGTGATAAAAGCGATCCCGCCGTCATCAGCAACTTGTTCGGTGTGAGCAAAGGCAACTTCAAAAAGGCCATTGGTGCGCTCTACAAGCAGGGGCAGATTGTGATTCATGCCGATCGCATTGAACTAAGCTGAGTGCGGCCGGCTCTGCTGTAGGAGCACGCTTGCTCCTACAGTGGATGGTCAAATGTCGAAGAAAACCTTGTTTGCCTACCTCGGTACGCTGGTCGCCTTCCTGGTGTTGGACGGCCTCTGGCTGGGCGTTCTGATGGGGCCTACCTATAAGAGCCTGCTCGGCTCGCTGATGCTCGATCAGCCCCGGCTGTTGCCCGCCGTCGTGTTCTATCTGCTGTATGTCCTCGGTTGCGTGATATTCGTTGTCTTGCCCAGCGCGAGCTGGCAACGCGCTGCGCGTTTGGGGGCCTTGCTGGGGTTGGTGGCCTATGGCACTTACGACCTGAGCAATTGGGCCACGCTGCAAGGCTGGTCCGCCGGCCTGGCGGTAATGGACATGGCGTGGGGGACTGTGCTCACAGCCATCTGTTGCACAGTCGGCTACCTCTGTGCACAACGAGTGCGCCACTGATTGTGTACAGGATTGTCGTGCACCGTTGTTGCGCATAGCTGTTCTATCTAAACCTTTATAATGTCTTTGGAACGCCGTTCCCTGGGCATTGTGTGCTATTGGCATGCATTCTGCTGACTACCTCGTATACAACCCATACTGCGTACCGTATGCATATCGCTACGGCAACGCAGGGCGATATTACGAGGAGTCCCGCGATGACCGACCAATTGCCCAACGGCTACAGCCCACGGCTGTATAACCAGGACCTGGGCCCACTGCCGCAGAAATGGACCTGGTACAACATCTTCGCCTTCTGGATGAGCGATGTGCACAGCGTCGGCGGCTACGTGTTCGCCGCCAGCCTGTTCGCCCTGGGGCTTGCCAGTTGGCAGGTGTTGATCGCCTTGCTCGCGGGCATTTGCATTGTGCAACTGATCGCCAACCTGGTGGCCAAGCCGAGTCAGCAGGCGGCGGTGCCTTATCCAGTGATTTGCCGCCTGGCATTTGGTGTTTTTGGTGCGAATATTCCTGCGGTGATCCGTGGCCTGATCGCGGTTGCCTGGTATGGCATTCAGACGTACCTGGCGTCGAGTGCCTTGATCATCGTGGTGCTGCGCTTTTTTCCGTCGATGGCTGTGTATGCAGAGCCGCACTTTGCCGGCTTGTCGTACCTGGGCTGGTTCGGCTTTCTTACGTTGTGGGTGCTGCAGGCCGCTGTGTTCTGGGCCGGCATGGAATCCATCCGCCGCTTTATCGACTGGGCCGGCCCGGTGGTGTATGCGGTGATGTTTGCCCTGGCCGGCTGGATTGTGTGGAAAGCGGGTTGGGCAAATATCAGCTTTACCCTGGCGGAAAAGTCGCTGTCGGGCTGGCAGGCGTTCGGCCAGGTGATCGTGGCGACGGCGCTGGTGGTGTCGTACTTCTCCGGACCCACCCTCAATTTTGGCGATTTCAGTCGCTACTGCCGCAGCATGCAGGACGTGCGCCGTGGCAACTTCTGGGGGCTACCGGTGAACTTCCTGGCCTTCTCCCTGGTAACCGTGGTGATCGTCTCGGGCACCCTGCCAGTATTTGGCGAAATGTTGCATGACCCCATCGCCACTGTGTCGCGCATCGACAACAGCATGGCCGTGTTGCTGGGCGCCTTCGCGTTCGTGACCGCCACTATCGGCATCAATATCGTCGCCAACTTTGTCTCGCCTGCGTTCGACTTCGCCAACATTGCGCCGAGCAAAATCAGCTGGCGTGCGGGTGGAATGATCGCCGCCGTGGCGTCGATCTTTATCACGCCGTGGAACCTGTTCAATAACCCGCTGATGATTCACTACACCCTGGATATCCTGGCCGCGTTTATCGGGCCGCTGTTCGGCATCCTGCTGGTGGATTTTTACCTGGTCAAAAAGCAGCAGATCGACGTGGATGCGCTGTTCGATGACAGTCCGAACGGACGCTATTACTTCGACGGCGGGGTGAACTGGACGGCGGTCAAGGCCTTGGTACCGGCGACGCTGGTGGGCGTCGCCATCACCTTCACGCCGGCGTTGCAAGGCATGGCCAATTTCGCCTGGTTTACCGGCTGCTTCCTGGGAGGGCTGTTTTTTCTGCTACTGGCACGGCGTGAGCAGGTGCGCTTGCCGACCCCTCTGGTCGCTGGCTGAGCACGACACCGCCGGCCACCAACAGACCGCAACCGGCAATCACCAGTGCCGGTTGCAGGCCGCCGCTCAAGTGGCTGCTCACCGAGGCCAGCAGCGGCCCGCTCAATTGGCCGATGGCAAAGCTGGCCGTCAACAGGCCGGTGTTGCGCTGGTAGCCGTGGGGCGCTATCTCGCGCAGGCGCGCCATGACCAATTGCATGCACGCCAGAAACGGTGCGCCGCACAGCAATACTCCCAGCGCCAGGCCCCAGGTATTGCCCAGCAGGCACGTGAATACGCCGGCCGCCTGCAGCCACAGCGTGGTCATCAGCCAGCGCCGGGTGGTGTTCGGGGCCTTGCGGCGCAGGCTGGCTATCACCACGCCCATCGCTGCGGCCAGGCCAAAGCACGGCCAGAACAAGTCGGCCTGCCAGGCGCCCTTGAACTGCGCACTGGCCATCTGCGACAGGAAGGTCGCTGGAATGATGTAGCCCAGGCCGAACAGGAAGTAGATCCAGCCCAAGTGCGCGATGCTGCCGTTATTACCCGCGTTGGAGGCGGGCGCAGCCAGCGTGGTCGGCGTTGGCAGGAATGGCAGGATGGCCAGCAGCATCACCAGTGCCACCGCGCCATACACCAACCACAGCGTTGCGGAGCTTTGCCCCAACAGGTTGGACCCCAGCGCCAGCAGTCCGGTGAGCACAATGCCCAAGCCAGGTCCTGCGAACACCAGCGCTCCCAGGCGTGGCCTGCCGGCGGCAATCGCCAGCGGCTGGCTCAGGCTGGTAATCATCACCAGGGCCCAGGCGCTGGCGACACCGGTGCCGAAACGCAGCAGCAGATGAGGCCAGAAGCCGTGGGCCCAACAGGACGCCAGGGTCAGCAGCACGCAGAGCCACAACCCGCCGTACAAGCGCCCTTTAATGTGGTGATGACTGCGGGCGAAAATCGAGTCCACCGCACCGACGAAATAACCCAGGTAATTGGCGGCCGCGATCAACCCGGCGCCGGTCAGGTCGATCTGACCTTCGCTGAGCAAATGCGGCATCTGCGGAGTCAGGGCAAAGCGGCCGATGCCCATGGCCATCATCAGGGCGACAAAGCTGGCGGTTAAGCGAATCAGCGGTGACATGTGCACGTGTCCTGCGAGAAAGCGAAGACCGTCAGGCTAAAGCGGATTGACTTTCTGTAAAAATGAATAATAGTGAGTAACTTGTTCAGTTTTGGAGAAAGGCTATGGAGTTCAGTCAACTGCGCATCTTCCAGGCGGTAGCGGAAGAGGGCTCCATCACCCGCGCCGCCGAGCGCCTGCACCGTGTGCCGTCGAACCTGTCGACCCGGCTCAAGCAAATGGAAGAACAGCTTGGCGTCGAGCTGTTTGTGCGTGAACGCCAGCGTTTGCAGCTTTCTCCTGCGGGTAAAGTGCTGCTGGACTACAGCACCCGTCTACTGGCCCTGCACGATGAAGCTCATGGCGCCGTGCAGGGCGGGCAACCGGCGGGTGATTTTGTCCTCGGCAGCATGTACAGCACGGCGGCGATTCACTTGCCCACGCTATTGGCGCGTTATCACAAGGCCTACCCGATGGTGAATTTGCAGGTGCAATCCGCGCCGAGCGGCGAACTGCTCGAAGGCTTGATCACCGGGCGGCTGGATGCGGCGCTGGTGGATGGTCCATTGACGATTGCCACGCTGGACGGCGTGCCGCTGTGCGAAGAGCGCCTGGTGATCATTTGCGAGGCCGATCACCCGCCGGTGCGCGGCCCCCAGGACGTGGCCGGCCGCTCGGTTTTCACGTTCCGCCGCAGTTGCGCCTATCGCACCCGCCTGGAGACCTGGTTTTCCCACGAGCGCGTGGCCATGGGCCGCGCCATCGAGATCGAGTCCTACCAGGGCATGCTGGCTTGTGTGATCGCCGGCTCAGGCGTGGCGTTGATGTCTGAATCCATGCTCGAGAGCCTGCCGGGCAAGGACAGTGTGTCCGTTCATCCGCTGACTGGGCCTTTTGCCACTGCCACCACCTGGTTGATGTGGCGAAAGGGTATGCTCGGCGCTAACCTCAATGCATGGATCGAGCTGCAGCAGGCGAGCCAGGCAGAGAGCGTGCAAGACAGGCGCGAGATTGCTTGAACGAATCGACAGGATCCTGATCCATTCAGTAATAGTTCGTTGTGGTTTCGCGCAAGCAATACATAGGACTTAGGGCTACTATCAGTGTAGGAAAGGGCGACAAGACAGGCGTCTACCCGCATTACCCTCAAAGGGGGCAAATCATGAAAGAGAAAATTCAAACCTGGCTCCATGACCTTGGCGTTGCGCTGGGCTTGATCGAGCCTCCACTGCAGCCGGTGCCGATTCGTACCGATGACGAGCAACGCCGCCCACGTCGGCGTTGATCCCCAGCCAACCCGGTATTCGTGTGGGAGCGGGCTTGTTCGCGATGCGGTGAGTCAGTCGATAAGTAGTTGACTGGTTTACTGCATTCGCGAGCAGGTTCGCTCCCATATTTCGTTTGTGACAGGCACGAAGATCGGTTAAAGCGCCTTGCCTCTCTCGCCTTCAAATGTCGGAATTGGGCTACTCGCTCGTCAGAATTGGCTGGCTTATTCATTTTAAAAGATGAGCGTAGGTTGAATTCCGTTACGGAATTTCATCGGTTGTTGCAATTCTTTGTGGAAAGGTCAAACAAAACCCAGGAATAGAGAACGGCCGCTTCCGTAACTCCAAACTTTATAAAACCTCTCTTCGGGGCATTACTAAGTCAGAGTTATTGGAGACTAAGCCATGACGCGCTTTCCCGTTCCGCCCGTCGCCGCATCCTTGATCGCCACAACCGACAGCATTTTACATATCGCGCCGGTTTCCAGGGGCTGGAAAGCTGATGCTCCGGACAACATCGTGTTTCTCTCCCCGACAATAACCAAGCAGGCGTTGCTCACCCAGATCGGGCTTTTGCGTCCAGCAACAATCGTTGTTGGGGACCAAGCCATGGATGCAGACGTCATAGACCTCTGGCGTTCAGCCCACCCATTTGGAAACCTGCATCTGATTCGCAGGGGGACGAGCCTCGATAAGGTTCGACTGGACCTGTGCGCATCCAAAGGGATTCAAGTGGTCAATACGCCCGGTGTGAACGCGCCGCATGTCGCTGCTTATATTGCGCGCTGGCTGACATTGGCCGATGGCTCGATACCCCGTGACATCTGCGTGCTGGGATATGGCAATGTCGGTCAGGAACTTGTCACGTTACTCCTTGATCGAGACCCGGATGTTCGAATTAAGGTGTTAAGCCGCTGCCCTTCGGCACTTGGCAGAAAAGTCTCCCAAAACAGCCGGGTGTCATTTGTAGTCGACTGGTTCGAGGCGATGAAGGGGGCCCGTGCAGTCGCTCTGTGTTTATCTCTGACTAAGGACTCCACCCGTCGTATTGACCGTGCCCTTATTCAATGTCTGCACAAACAGGCTCGCGTTGTTTGCGTCGCCAAACCGGACGTGTTCAGCGATGACGCTTTGCAGGCCCTGGCGCGAGCCGAGGGCATCCAGCTTGTATTGGACTATGGGCTCGTCACATTGGACGCGTTTCGAATGCGCGCGCAAAAGCTCGGCTGTAGTGTCTCCACGTGGCGCAAACCGGCGACGCTGACGGCGCAGGCGGCAACTGCAGAAGCCTGCCAGTGCGATCTCGACTATGCCGTCGCAATCCAATTGAGCTTGACGGCTTTGCACGGTCTTGCCAGGCGCAAAGTTGTACAGTCATTGGCGATTCCCGTTCAGCAGATAGAGGCCGATGCGCCACGCGTGTCGATCATCGGCAGAGGGATCAACGGCCTTTTTCAAGCCGTGATGTTTCGCCTGGCCAATTATCAAGTCGACGTATACGGCCGCAACCGGCAGAGCGATGGCGCCAGCCACAAGCAGGTGAACATGCGTCACCTGTCAGCGACGGAGACGACGGCAAAGCCGCTCCATAATCAGTACCTGCTCTGCGGAAATCAGCATTTGGCCGTTGAATGCAACCGAGCAGGCATTGAATTGTTTGAAAAACTTCTGGCTGACAACCCGTCGCTGGCACCCTTTGCGCACGCGCGGATTGTAAGAGCCTATATAGGCGATACCACTGATGTAGAAGGCGCGATACGCGAACAGCGCGATATCGAACGCCGTCCTTGGCCGAGCGGCAAGCCAGGAGGTGAAGTTGCAGAGATCAGTCATACGCAAATCCAGGCAAGTTACGGCGTTCATGGTGTCGGCCGGGCTATAGAAGTATCCGGCTACGAGGTGGCATTCGACGATCTGATTCTGGAGTTGGAGAGGCTTTTGCAACGTGCGGGGGTTCAGTTTCGGTCCAGGCTTTTGACGTTGGAACACATTTGTGAACTGAGCAAAGATCACTTCGTTGTCACTGCCATGGGCGTAGAGGAACCCAACGTGATCGCGATCATCGGTTGGTTTTTCAAACTGCCCGCGATTGGACATGAAGGTGCCGAAATGCGCGGGCTCAAGTTGCAGTACGATCTACCCGTCGGTGTCATGAATTGCCGCCTGGACGGGGATTGCATTCTTGTCTCCGGCGGGCAGGTTCCGCCTGGATCAACGCTTGAATATAAAGAGCAAGTACTCGCGGCGTGCCTTGCTGCTATTTCTCGGCATTTTCCACAGTCTTACCGCAGAGCCGTCGAAAAGAGTGACCTGCAAATAATCGAATGTGCGAGGCCGGGTACTTCAGATGGGCTTTCGATCGTTTATTGGTCCGCCTACCATCAAATCGCGGCCGGAGGCACATATGCCGGAGGCACTACCCAGGGATTGGTGTGGGCCTCTTTGGTTCAGGAGATCATCCTGGCCAGAACGTCTGACCATTGAGGGACAAAAAAACGGGTGTGACATTCGCCGTCGCACCCGCTGAAGAAACCGCTCTAAAGCCCGGACGGGGTCAAGCCACGCCTGCCACCACGGCGCCCGGTTTACGCGACACCACACTCACCAGCACAAAACTCACCGACGCGGCCGCGAGGCTGTAATAAATCGGCGTGTTTGCATCCAGCCCATCCTTGAACATGAATACCAGCGCGGTCAGGAACCCCAGGCCCATCGACGTAATCGCCCCTGCGGTGGTCGCGCGTTTCCAGAAGATTGCTCCGATCAGCGGGATCAGCATGCCGCCCACCAGCAGGTTATAGGCCAGGGTCAGGGCGCTGATCACATCGTTCACCACCAGTGCGATGCCGATCACGGCGATGCCGGTCAGCAAGGTGAACAAGCGGTTGACGCCCAGGCTCGACTGCTTGCCGCTGCGCAACCGTGGCAACAAGTCTTCGGTCAGCACGGTGGAGGCGGCGAGCAAGCCGGCGCTGGCCGTGGACATCATGGCCGCCAGGGCTGCGGCAATCACCAGGCCGCGAATGCCGTCCGGCAGTGAGGCTTTGACGATGGCCGCGAACGCGTTGTTGGCGTTATCCAGTTCCGGGATCAGCACATGCGCCGCCATGCCGATCAATGCGCATGCCAGTCCATAAACAATGCAATAGAACCCGGCGAAGGTGCCCGCGTACCGCGCAACTTTTTCGTCGCGGGCGGTGAATACGCGCTGCCAGATATCCTGGCCGATCAGGATGCCGAAGAAGTAGATCATGAAGTAGGTAATGATCGTGTCCCAGCCGATCGCGGTGAAGCTCAAACTCGATGCCGGCAGCCTGGCCACCAGTTCATCCCAGCCGCCGACGCGGTACAGGCAGATCGGCAACAGAATGAACATCAGTCCAACCGTCTTGATCACGAACTGCACGATATCGGTCAGGGTCAGCGACCACATGCCGCCGATGGTCGAATACACCACCACCACGCCACCGCCCAGCAGCACCGAGATCCAGAACGGCAGGCCGAACAACACTTGCAGCACAGTGCCGATGGCCAGGATCGAGGTCACTGCGATCATCAGTGCGTAAGCCAGCATGATCACTGCGCTGGCCTGGCGAGCCATGGGGTTGTAGCGTTTCTCCAGGATCTGGGTGACGGTGAAGATTTTCAGCTTCAACAGCGGCCTGGCCAGGAACAGGTTCAGCACAATGATCCCCGCGCCCAGTGCGGCGCACAGCCAGAAACCGGAAATACCGTACACATAACCCAGGCGCACAGTGCCGACGGTGGAGGCGCCGCCCAATACCGTGGCGGCCATGGTGCCCATATACAGCGATGGCCCCAGGTTGCGCCCGGCCACCAGATAGTCTTCATGGGTCTTGGCGCGGCGCATGCCGTAGTAGCCGAGCACCAGCATGCCGGCGGCGTAGATGAGGACGACAAATAGATCCAAAGCCATGACGGTGATTCTCCGATTATATTTTTTATGGACGATCAGGCGGCAGTCGGCTCGGCAAGCGCGCGAGCCAAGGTCAGGTACATCGGTGATTGGGGACCTTGGAAGCCCCCGGGTTTTTCAGAGTGCGGGCATGCTTTTTATTCTGTTCAAGGCGTGTACGCGCGGATCAGCGATGCGTCACGCCGGGTAATACACAGAGCATTTCATACAGCAGGTTGGCACCCAGCAGCGAGGTGTTGCCGGTGGTGTCATAGGGCGGCGAAACTTCCACCAGATCACAACCAATCAGGTCCAGGCCCTGGCAGCCACGAATGATCTCGATCGCCTGGATGGTGGTCAGCCCGCCGATTTCCGGCGTGCCGGTGCCTGGTGCCCAGGCCGGGTCGATGCCATCGATGTCGAAGCTCAGGTACACCGGGCCGCCGCCGACCTTTTCGCGCACTTCGGCCATCAACGGCGCGAGCGAGTGATGCCAGCATTCTTCGGCCTGGACCACGCGGAAGCCCTGCTTGCGGCTCCAGTTGAAGTCTTCAGCGGTGTAGCCCTGGGCGCGCAGGCCGATCTGCACCACGCGGTCGCAGTCGAGCAAACCCTCTTCCACGGCGCGGCGGAAGGTAGTGCCGTGGGCGATTTTCTCGCCGAACATATGGTCGTTGACGTCGGCGTGGGCGTCGATGTGCACCAGCCCGACCTTGCCGTGTTTCTTGTGAATCGCCCGCAGGATCGGCAGGGTGATGGTGTGATCGCCGCCCAGGGTCAGGGGGATGACGGCGTGCTCGAGGATTTCATCGTAGGCGTGTTCGATGATGCGCACGGCGTCGAGGAGATTGAAGGTATTGATCGCCACGTCGCCGATATCCGCAACCGACAGCGAATCGAACGGCGCAGCGCCGGTGGCCATGTTGTACGGGCGGATCATCACCGATTCGGCGCGAATTTCCCGAGGCCCGAAGCGGGTGCCGGCGCGCAGCGAGGTGCCGATGTCCAGGGGCACGCCGATGAAGGCCGCGTCCAGGCCCTCGGCCGTTTGCAGGTGGGGCAGGCGCATCATGGTGGCGATGCCGGCGAAGCGCGGCATTTCGTTGCCGCCCAGTGGTTGGTGGAAAATCTTGTCCACGGGATTGCCTCATCGTTGTTGTGTTTATCAGGAGGCCGATTCTGTAAAAAGCGGGGGCAGGGAAGAATCGGCAGAGGCAAATACTTAGTTCAGATTTTTCTAAACTAACGCCTGGGGTAAACTCGGTTCAAATGAGAGAGCCCACGGAGATTTGATGGCCAACGCCTTGCCCGACCTGAAACTGCTGCGCATCTTCGTCAGCGTCGTGCGACATCAGGGGTTCGCTAACGCGCAGCACGCACTCAATCTGTCGACGTCAGCCATCAGCACCTATATGAGTCAGCTGGAATCGGCGTTGGGCCTGGTGCTGTGCCATCGTGGGCGCGGCGGTTTCAGCCTGACCAGCAAGGGCGAGCTGTTTTATCAGGAGACCTTGCGTTTACTGGGCGAACTGGAAAGCTTCGAACAATATGCCGCCGCGTTGAAAGGCGAATTGCGCGGCACCCTCAAGCTTGGCGTGCTCGACTCCACGGTCAGCGACAAAGCGCTGCCGTTCGCTGAGGTGATCGGTGCCTACAGCCTCGAACACCCGGCAGTCCATTTGCATCTGTCGGTCATGAGTCCTTATGAACTGCAACTGGGGGTACAGGACAATCGCCTGGATCTGGCCATCGGCGCGTTTTCCAACCGCATGAGCGGGCTGATCTACATGCCGCTGTACCGGGAGCAGCACTGGCTGTATTGCAGCACCCGGCACCCGTTGTTCAACGAGCGGCGTATCCCCGAGCAGGTCATCACCCAGCAACGTATGGTCGGGCGTGGTTACTGGAGCCAGGCCGAACTCGCGCGCCATGGCTTCAAGCACAGCGCGGCCACCGTGGAAAGCATGGAGGCGCAGCTGATTTTGGTGTTGTCCGGCGCCTATATCGGCTACCTGCCCGAGCACTACGCCCAGGCCTGGGCCGACAAGGGCGACCTGCGCGTACTGCTGCCGGCCACCTTCGGCTACCAGGCGCCGTTTTCGATGATCATGCGCCGGGGGCGAGGCCGCGAGCCGCTGATCCAGACTTTCCGCGATTTACTTAAAGCCCAGCTCAACCAGGCCTGAAAAGCATGTCCAGACCCCAGTGTTCCCATTGTCTCAGGCCCGTCAGCCACTGCCTGTGCCCGCTGATTCCGCGTCTCGACAGTCGCACCCGTGTGTTACTGCTGCAGCATCCGAGCGAGGTCAACCACGCGCTTAATACCGCGCGGCTGGCGGCGTTGGGGTTGAACAATGCGCAGTTGGTGGTGGGAGAGGTGTTCGATGACCTGGCGACCCTGTTGAACCCGCCCGGCTATCAGGCGCGGCTGTTGTTTCCGGCCGATGATGCCCAACCCCTGCAAGCCTACGCACAAGACGATCAGCCGCTGTTGCTGGTGGTGCCTGACGGCACCTGGCGCAAGGCGCGCAAGTTGCTGCACCTCAACCCGTTGCTGGCGGCCTTGCCTCGGGTCACGCTGGCCGATGGCGGTGTCTCCCGGTATCGCTTGCGCAAGGCGCCGGGACCTGGCGCCTTGTCGACGGTCGAAGCGATTGCGCAGGCGTTGCAGGTACTGGAGGCGCCGGCATCGTTCGAGACGTTGCTCAAACCTTTTGAAGCGTTGATCGAGGGGCAGATTGCGGCGATGGGGGAAGAGGTTTTTCAGAGAAATCATGGTGGTGGGGATTAGGGACAGGCGGGGTATCGCGGTGCGGCTATCGGGACATAGGTATCTACACAACTCTGTAGCGCCCAACCGTAACCGTAACCACGATGCGAAGCGAGTCGCTCTTGATCTTGATCTGCTTTTGATCTTGATCTCAGGCGCCCCGTTAAACCACGCTGGCCGAACGC
>NZ_CVTU01000095.1:0-7045 GCF_900004965.1 Pseudomonas sp. 44 R 15 | reverse complement strand
GAGGTGCCGAGTGGTGGGGCAAGAGCGTTTTGCTTACTTTTGCGCTTTTCAAAAGTGAGCCGCCGTAAGGGCGGAACCCATAGCAGCCGTGACCGCAGAAACGGATATGTACTCGATCTGATCCAACATCCTGGTCGGCCCAGAGGGCGCCATCGGGGGCAAGCCCCTCCCACAGTGGGTAGCGTTCCAACATGAGAATGCGGTCGAATGTGGGAGGGGACTTGCCCCCGATAGCGCCCTCACAGGCACCACTCTTCTTCCTTATTCCTATAAGCCATAAGCACCGCACTTTGCGTGATATGGCCCGCCGACCTTTCCCGGTATGATGTCCGCCCCCGCAGTCTGGATTGCGAATACGCCATGACCTTGCAGTACCCAACAATCGCCGATTGCGTCGGCAACACACCCCTGGTCCGCTTGCAACGCATGGCGGGTGACACCAGCAATACCCTGTTGCTCAAGCTTGAAGGCAACAACCCGGCCGGTTCCGTCAAGGATCGTCCGGCGCTGTCGATGATCACCCGCGCCGAACTGCGCGGGCAGATCAAGCCGGGGGACACGCTGATCGAAGCCACCTCGGGTAATACCGGGATCGCCCTGGCCATGGCCGCCGCGATCAAGGGTTACAAGATGGTGCTGATCATGCCCGACAACGGCAGCGCCGAGCGCAAGGCGGCGATGACCGCGTATGGCGCCCAGTTGATCCTGGTTACCCAGGAAGAGGGCATGGAAGGCGCGCGCGACCTCGCCGAACGCCTGGCCGCCGAAGGCCGTGGCCTGGTGCTGGACCAGTTTGCCAATGGGGATAACCCCGAAGCGCACTACACCAGCACCGGCCCGGAAATCTGGCGCCAGACCCAGGGCACCATCACCCATTTCGTCAGCTCCATGGGCACCACCGGCACCATCATGGGCAATTCGCGCTACCTCAAGGAGCAGAACCCGGCGATTCAGATTGTCGGCCTGCAACCGATGGAAGGCGCGGCCATCCCCGGTATCCGCCGCTGGCCCGAAGAGTATTTGCCCAGGATCTACAACGCCACGCGCGTGGACCGCATCATCGACATGGCCCAGCGTGAAGCCGAAGACACCACCCGACGCCTGGCCCGTGAAGAGGGCATCTTCTGCGGTGTGTCGTCCGGTGGTGCGGTGGCCGGTATGTTGCGCCTGTCCAAAGAAGTGGAAAACGCGGTGATCGTCGCGATCATCTGTGACCGAGGCGACCGCTACCTGTCGACCGGCATCTTCGACGAACCCAACTGATGGCCAAGCACGAGAGAGGCCTGCGCTTTCAACCGACGGGCGGCAGCCGGGCCCCTCAGATTCCCGTGGGCAAGAAACAACGCCTGACCATCGAACGCCTGGCCAACGACGGGCGCGGCATTGTGTTCTTCGAAGGGCGCACCTGGTTCGTAAACGGTGCGCTCGCCGGCGAAGAGGTCAAAGCGCGGGTGCTGGGCGCCCACGGCAAGGTGGTCGAGGCGCGCACCGAACGTGTGTTCACGGCCAGCGAACTGCGCCGTCCGGCGCCGTGCCCACATTTTGGCCGCTGTGGCGGCTGCAGCGTGCAACACCTGCCCCATGCCGAACAACTTGCGCTGAAACAGCGCATGCTCGCCGAGCAATTGTCCCGTGTGGCCGGTGTCGAACCGCAAGCGTGGGCTGCGCCTTTGAGCGGGCCGGAGTTCGGCTACCGACGCCGCGCCCGTGTGGCCGTGCGCTGGGATGCCAAGGCGAAGCAGCTTGAAGTAGGCTTCCGCGCCGTGGCCAGCCAGGACATCATCGCCATCGATGATTGCCCGGTACTGGTACAGGCCTTGCAACCGATCATGCAGCGTCTGCCGAACATGCTGCGCCGTTTGAGCAAGCCTCAGGCGTTGGGGCACGTGGAATTGTTCAGTGGTACGGCCATTGCCGTGTTGCTGCGGCATATGGCACCGCTGTCCGAGGCGGACATGCAGGTGTTGAAAGAGTTTTGCACCTTCCATGATGCCCAGTTGTGGCTGCAGGGCGAGGGCCAGCCGGAGCCGGTCGAGCCGGGTAACGCGCTCGGTTTCCGCCTGGAGGCGTGGGACCTGGAGCTGGCGTACCGGCCGGGTGATTTTGTGCAGGTCAATGCCGGGGTCAACGAGGCGATGGTCGCCCAGGCCCTGGAATGGCTGGCGCCGCAACCCGATGAACGGGTGCTGGACCTGTTTTGCGGGCTGGGCAATTTTGCCCTGCCACTGGCCAGGCAGGTACGCGAAGTCGTTGCCGTGGAAGGCGTGCAGACCATGGTGGAGCGTGCGGCACAGAATGCCCTAAGCAACAATTTGCATAATGCACGGTTTTTTCAGGCCGATTTGTCCCAGCCCCTGACTGACGCGGAATGGGCCAAACAGGGCTTTTCTGCGGTACTCTTGGACCCACCGCGCGACGGTGCCCAGGAAGTTGTGCGCAGACTTGCCACCCTGGGGGCCAGGCGCCTGGTGTATGTGTCCTGCAATCCGGCGACGCTGGCGCGGGACACGGTTGAGTTGGTCAAGCAAGGCTACCGGCTAAAGCGTGCCGGGATCCTCGACATGTTTCCGCAGACAGCGCATGTCGAGGCCATGGCGTTATTTGAAGCGGGCTAGGATGCCCGTTTAATCCGACTGGCCTGCAGTCTCCAGGGCCGTGAACTGCCAGGGAATCTGCAGCAAGGTCGGCGATGATTTTTGGCGCATCCAAGGTGCGTCGTAGGGAAGGTAAGCAAGATGGTACAGGTGAGAGCACACCAGCCGATCAACACCGACGGCAGTATCAATCTCGAGGCATGGCTGGATCATGCCGTCAGTGTCGACCCGGCACTGGACCGTGAAGCCTTGAAAGCAGCCTGCGAGTTCGCTCGTGAGTCTGAACAGCAGGACAATGCGGCCAAGAACCTGTGGGCGGAGGGCACTTCAAGCTTTCGTACCGGGTTGGAAATCGCCGAGATCCTCGCCGATCTCAAGCTGGACCAGGATTCGCTGATTGCCGCCGTGCTCTATCGCGGCGTGCGCGAAGGGCATATTCCGTTGCCGACCGTCAGCCAGCGTTTCGGCGCAGTGGTGGCCAAGCTGATCGACGGCGTGCTGCGCATGGCGGCCATCAGTGCCAGCCTCAGCCCGCGCCAGTCCATGGTGCTGGGGACCCAGGGCCAGGTGGAAAACCTGCGCAAGATGCTGGTGGCGATGGTCGACGACGTCCGCGTCGCGCTGATCAAATTGGCTGAACGTACCTGCGCGATCCGTGCGGTGAAAACCGCCGACGACGAAAAACGCAACCGCGTTGCCCGCGAAGTCTTCGACATCTACGCGCCGCTGGCGCACCGCCTGGGCATCGGTCATATCAAATGGGAGCTGGAGGACCTGTCCTTCCGCTACCTCGAACCCGATCAATACAAACAGATCGCCACGCTGCTGCATGAGCGGCGGCTCGACCGCGAGCGCTTTATCAGCGACGTGATGGGCCAGTTGCGTGCCGAGTTGCAGGCCACCGGCGTCGATGCCGACATCAGCGGGCGCGCCAAGCACATCTATTCGATCTGGCGCAAAATGCAGCGCAAGGGCCTGGCGTTCAGCCAGATCTACGACGTACGGGCCGTGCGTGTGCTGGTGCCGGAAATGCGCGATTGCTACACCGCGCTGGGGATCGTCCACACGCTGTGGCGCCACATTCCCAAAGAGTTCGACGACTACATCGCCAACCCCAAGGAAAACGGCTATCGCTCGCTGCACACGGCGGTGATCGGTCCTGAGGGCAAGGTGCTCGAAGTGCAGATCCGCACCCACGCCATGCACGAAGAGGCCGAGTTGGGCGTCTGCGCCCATTGGCGCTACAAGGGCACCGACGTCAAGGCCGGGTCGAACCAGTACGAAGAGAAGATCTCCTGGCTGCGTCAGGTACTGGAGTGGCACGAAGAACTCGGCGACATCGGCGGCCTGGCCGAACAGCTGCGCGTGGATATCGAACCGGACCGGGTCTACATCTTCACCCCCGACGGTCACGCTATCGACCTGCCCAAGGGCGCCACGCCGCTGGACTTCGCTTACCGCGTGCACACCGAAATCGGCCACAACTGCCGGGGCGCCAAGATCAACGGCCGCATCGTGCCGCTCAACTACAGCCTGCAAACCGGTGAGCAGGTCGAGATCATCACCAGCAAGCACGGCACGCCGAGCCGCGACTGGCTGAACCCGAACCTGGGGTATATCACCACCTCACGGGCACGGGCGAAGATCGTCCACTGGTTCAAGCTGCAGGCCCGCGATCAGAACGTCGCCGCCGGCAAGACCCTGCTCGAACGCGAACTGGCGCGCCTGGGCCTGCCCCAGGTGGACTTCGACAAGCTGGCCGAAAAGGCCAACATGAAGATCGCCGAAGACATGTTCGCCGCCCTCGGTGCCGGCGACCTGCGTCTGGCCCAGTTGGTCAACCTGGCCCAGCAACTGGTGGAGCCGGAGCGTGGCAACGAACAGCTGGAACTGATCCCGCGCAAGGCCACCGGCTACAAGCCCGGCAAGCGTGGCGATATCCAGATCCAGGGCGTGGGCAACCTGATGACGCAAATGGCCGGTTGCTGCCAGCCGTTGCCGGGCGACGCCATCGTCGGCTACATCACCCAGGGCCGCGGCGTGAGCATTCACCGCCAGGACTGCGCCTCGGTGCTGCAACTGGGCGGGCGCGAGCCGGAGCGGATCATCCAGGTCAGCTGGGGCCCGGTGCCGGTGCTCACCTACCCGGTGGACATCATCATCCGCGCCTACGATCGCTCCGGGTTGCTGCGTGACGTCTCGCAAGTGCTGCTCAATGAGCGGATCAACGTACTCGCGGTCAACACCCGCTCGAACAAGGAGGACAACACTGCCCTGATGTCCCTGACCATCGAGATCCCGGGGCTCGACGCGCTGGGGCGGTTGCTGGGGCGGATTTCCCAGCTGCCGAACATCATTGAGACGCGGCGCAATCGCACCCCTGGGTGAACGCAGTTAAATAATGTGGGAGGGGGCAAGCCCCCTCCCACACTGGATCTTCAGTGGAAAGAGATCGATGTATTCACTAGACGACCTGCTACACCTGATGAACCGCCTGCGCGACCCGCAATACGGGTGCCCGTGGGACATCAAGCAAACCTACGCCAGTATCGTGCCGCATACCCTTGAAGAAGCCTACGAGGTGGCCGATGCCATTGAGCGCGGCGACTTCGATCATTTGCAAGGCGAGCTGGGCGACCTGCTGTTCCAGGTGGTGTATTACAGCCAGCTGGCGCGTGAAGAAGGGCGCTTCGAATTTGCCGGGGTGATCGATGGCATCACCCGCAAGCTGATCCGGCGTCATCCCCATGTGTTTCCTACCGGCGATCTTTACGCACCGCTGGATATCCCGCAGTTGAGCGAAGAGCAGGTCAAGCAGCGCTGGGAGCAGATCAAGGCCGAGGAGCGCGCGGAAAAATCCGACGCGCCCGAGCAACTTTCCTTGCTTGATGATGTGCCCGCCGCCTTGCCATCGCTGTCCCGTGCCGCCAAATTGCAAAAGCGCGCGAGCCAAGTAGGTTTCGACTGGCCGTCGGCGTTGCCGGTGGTGGATAACGTCCGCGAAGAGCTGGATGAAGTGCTCGAAGCCATGGCCGATAACGACTCGGTGGCGATTGCCGATGAGGTGGGTGACCTGTTGTTCGCAGCGGTCAACCTGGCCCGTCACCTCAAGGTCGACCCTGAAACCGCGCTGCGCGGTGCCAATGCCAAGTTCGAGCGACGTTTCCGATTTATCGAACAGGCATTGCGCGACACGCACCAACCCATAGAAGATTGCACCCTCGAAACGTTGGACGCCCTGTGGGGCGAAGCCAAACGCCAGGAAAAGACTATATCCAGCTGCGGTTGAGCAGTTGCCCAAGTGAGTAAGCACCATGAGCCTTTCCCTTCGCGACCAGTTGCTCAAAGCAGGTCTGGTCAATCAAAAGCAGGCCAAGCAGGTCGGCAAAGAGAAGCAGAAACAGCAGCGCCTGGTCCACAAGGGCCAGGCTGAGGTCGATGACACTCAGGCGCGCCTGGCCGCCGAGGCGCACGCCGAGAAGGTCAAGCGCGACCAGGAGCTGAACCGCCAGCAGCAGGAAAAAGCCGAGGCCAAGGCCCGTACGGCCCAGGTCAAGCAATTGATCGAAACCTCGCGGCTGCCAAAGTTGACCACCGAGGACTACTACAACTTCGTGGATGACAAGAAGGTCAAGCGCCTGTCGGTCAACACGCTGATGCGCAATAAACTGAGCAATGGCTCCCTGGCCATCGTGCACCACGGCGGCGGCTACGAAGTGATCCCGCGCGAAGCCGCGCTGAAGATCCAGGAGCGCGCGCCGGAGCGTATCGTGCAGCTCAACCTCCTGACCGAAAGCCAGGTGCCGGATGAGGACGATCCGTACGCCGCCTACCAGATCCCGGATGATCTGATGTGGTAAGGCTGTAGAAACGACAAACCCCGCCAACAGGCGGGGTTTTCGTTTGCAGGCGGCCCGGCTGCGTGGGCCGGACGTCTACGCGATTTCGGAATTTCAGGAGCCTTGTGCCTGGCGTTTCATCTCAAGCGATTCAAGTTCGTTTTTATAATTATGAGCATCGCTCTCGTTGTGAAACATGCCGACCAGCAAATCTTGTTGATGTACATCCCAGATGTGAATCCCGTGGCCTAGTGCTTCGTGGGACATATGTTCATCGTCGCGTTCAGTTACTTTTACAGTCATCTGCTTGCTCCAATCTCTGGTTGATCTGCGGCAAGTCGTCGCAGGCCTTTGTTATATGATTTGTTAGCTTGCTAAGTAAACCGGTTTTGCGTGCAACAATTCATTGCAGGAAACGCAACAGTGCTGCAGGCCATGTAAACCGTGGCATTTGGTCGCAGGGGGTTGGGTTAGATGACAAAAGTTTCATGTTTGGGGGCAGGCTACTGACGCCATCGGGGGCATAGGTATCTACACAACTCAGCAGCGCCCAACCGTAACCACGATGCGAAGCGAGCCGCTCTTGATCTTGATCTGCTTTTGATCTCAGGC
>NZ_CVTU01000063.1:0-14522 GCF_900004965.1 Pseudomonas sp. 44 R 15 | reverse complement strand
GCGAGGTGCCGAGTGGTGGGGCATGTACGGGACAACCACATGGGTTACAAAAAAGTGCATTCACATAGGTGACACTTTGATTGAAACATAGCCGTTCTTTGCATCCCTAGCATTGACGTGACCTAGTATCACCGGACCGAAGATCACATTCCATACCCCGTCCTTGATCAGCTCCATTCCAATGTTCTGATGCCTGAGCAGGTTACCCACGTATATCCGCAGACCAGCTCGATTAATGATGCCGCTACCATCTGCCAGGTAACACTCAACATGGCTCGCATACACCATTTCCGGTAGCTTCTCCGGATAAGACCGAGTTGAGGGTGTGTAGCAGGAGGCCGGGGTTTTCTGACCGAGTGCCTCGTGTCCCCGCTCATAATTGTAGTGCTGCATAAATCGGTCAAAGTGTTTTTGCTGAGCCTCCCAAGCAATTGCCGGCGGTTGGGGAAAGGTGCTTTTCAGTGTCCGGTGCATGCGTTCATGACGCCCATTTTGGTCTGGCCGACCGGGCTCAATTCGCTCAGGGATAATCCCAAGGCGTAACCACCAGATTGACAATTGCGACAGCCCCGCACGCCCTGTACTCGCAAACGGCACGCCGTTATCGGTGCGGATGCGCTCAGGCATTCCATACTCACGAAAAACGCGCTCGAAGGTTTGCTGGGTCTCCTTGAGATTGGTATTGGCCATGCTCTCGCAGGCAAGCAGGAAGCGACTGGCATGATCCATGATCGTCAGCGGATAGCACCAAACGCCCGCTCCGGTAAGAAATTGGCCCTTGTAATCAGCGCTGAAGAGCTGATTAGGCGTTTCTGCCTTACGCAAAGGCTTGGGATAGACCGCGACACGCTGACGCGACGATCGAGGCGTGATCAAGTCCGCGGCCTTAAGGATGTTGTAAATCGTCGTTTTCGACGGTGGATCCTGCCCAGGAAAACGTTTCATCAGATCGTTCTGGATCTTTTTAGGACCTGGGATCGTTTCACCGGCCGAACGAAGCTCAATAATCGCCTGCCTCACAACCACCGGCACCACATAGGTTTGGTTGTGCCGGCGGCGACTACGTTCGTCGAGCCCACTGGGTCCCTCCAGTTGGTAGCGCTCGACCCATTTGTAACCAGTCTTGCGGCTGATCTGATAGTCCTGGCACAGCTGGCTAAAGCTGTGCTTTTCAGACAAATACTCGGCGATGAACATCACTTTGAGGTCCATAGGTTTCAGCTCTCTCCAGGGCATGGTCAGATCCTCGCGAAATCGACCCTGCCAGTTAAAAACTGTTACCTATGTGCGTGAACTGATTTGTAACCCATGTGGGTGAGTCATACCGGCAAGAGCGTTTTGCTTACTTTTGCGCTTTTCAAAAGTGAGCCGCCGTAAGGGCGGAACCCTAAGTGGCCGTTACCGCAGAAACAGATATGTACTCGGTCTAATCCAACATCCTGGTCGGCCCAGAGGCCGCCATCGGGGGCAAGCCCCCTCCCACATTTGGACCGGGATCGACACCAACATCCTGGTCGGTCCTGAGGCCGCCATCGGGGGCAAGCCCCCTCCCACATTTGGACCGGGATCGACACCAACATCCTGGTCGGCCCAGAGGCCGCTATCGGGGGCAAGCCCCCTCCCACATTGGACCGGGATCGACACCAACATCCTGGTCGGCCCAGAGGCCGCCATCGGGGGCAAGCTCCCTCGCCACATGTCGGTGTCATATCAAAGCTGTGTAGATACCTATGCCCCAATGGGGCCAGAAGCTTCACAGCAAATACCCAGGCGAAAAAAAGCCCCGCATTCAGCGAGGCTCTTTTCAACTCATCAGGCCAATCAGCTACCTTTGACAGCCTTACCGTCAACAGTGCCATCCTGCAGCATGATGTTGTATTCCTTGCCATCCGTTTCAACCTGACGCAAGGCAACCAGAATGCCGCCCTGGTCTTTGGCAAACCACATCTGCGTGATGCGCTTGCTCTGGGAAGGGTCACGCACGCGTTCAACCTTGATCGCGTCGATGGCGCCCACCTTGGTCTGGACCTTTTCCGGGCCAATGACGCGGAAATCGTAGGTATCGACGTCAGTGCCTTCGGCCACTCGGTAGCTCATGCTTTTCTTGCCGGCCGCCACATCGCGCTGAAGCGCGAGTTGATAGGTGGACTTGTCGAGCATGCCGCTTTCGAGGGTGACGTTAACCGGGTCCTTGTTTTCAAAGCCGGTGATTTTCTTGGTTGCCTGGTCGAAATCCAGGTTGATCTTCTTCGCTTTGCCCAGGCCGCCGCGCTCGAAGCTGTAGCTCTTGGGTTGCAGGGTGTCCTTGTCGAACACGATCACGCTGGTTTCGGTCAGGCTGGCAATCATCATCGAGGCCTTGAAGTTCAAGGTCCACGTGCCGTCACCGTTTTTGGTCAGGCTGCGTTCAGCCGAACCACTCATGGGCAGTTGCTTCCAGTCGGCGGTGTAGCTGACGGAGAAGGGGTGAAGGTCTGCCGCTTGCACGGCAGGCAGAGCGAACAGCGCAAAAGCGAAAAGCAGGGCGCGACGCATAAAATCTCCTAGGTTCGAATCAAGTGGCCGCTGGCCGCGAGTAACTGACCGTCCAATAATGCTCCCTGTTCACCAAGAATCAACCGACCCTCGACAAACCAGCGAACGGCCAGCGGGTAAATCCTGTGCTCCTGGGTGTGAACCCGTTGCGCAAGCGTCTGCGCCGAGTCGCCTGACTCTACCGGAACCACTGCCTGTACGACCAGAGGCCCGCCATCGAGTTCCTCGGTGACAAAGTGCACGGTGCATCCATGCTCGCTGTCACCGGCATCGAGGGCGCGCTGATGGGTGTGCATGCCTTTGTACTTGGGCAGCAGGGACGGGTGGATATTGAGCAGGCGCCCTTCGTAATGGCGCACGAAATCGGCGCTGAGAATGCGCATGAAGCCGGCGAGCACCACCAGCTTGGGCTCGAAGGCGTCGATCAGTTCGATCAAGGCCTGGTCGAAGGCCTCGCGACCTTCGAACGCCTTGTGATCCAGCGAGCGGGTCTGGATACCCGCGTCCCTGGCACGTTGCAGGCCATAGGCATCGCTGCGGTTGGAAATCACCGCAGCGATGCGCACCGGACTGTCGCCGGTCAGTGTGCTGTCGATCAGCGCCTGCAAGTTACTGCCGGTGCCGGAAAGCAGCACCACGACATCACCTGTCGCGGGCATCCGCGCTTGCATCAATGGGCCTTGAGGTTCTTCAGTTCAACCTGGGCTGCGCCTTCGGCAGCCGTGGCGATCTGGCCGATGACCCAAGGTTGTTCGCCGGCTTCACGCAATACGTTCAGCGCGGTTTCAACGTGTTCCTGGGCCACGCAGATGACCATGCCCACGCCGCAGTTGAGCACGCGGTGCATCTCGGTTTCGTTGACGTTGCCTTTCTCTTGCAGCCAGTCGAAGACTGCAGGGCGCTGCCAGCTGGCCACGTCGACAATCGCCTGGGCGCCTTTTGGCAGCACGCGTGGGATGTTGTCCAGCAAGCCGCCGCCGGTGATGTGGGCCATGGCCTTGACGGCGCCGGTGTCCTTGATCAGCTTGAGCAGTGGCTTGACGTAAATGCGCGTCGGGGCCATCAGCAGGTCGGTCAGTGGCTTGCCGTCGAGCTGGATGTTCTCGATGTCGGCGCCGGACACTTCGATGATCTTGCGGATCAGCGAGTAGCCGTTGGAGTGCGGGCCGGAGGATGGCAGGGCAAGCAACGCGTCGCCGGCAGCCACTTTGGAGCCGTCGATGATCTCGGCTTTTTCCACCACGCCGACGCAGAAGCCTGCCAGGTCGTAGTCTTCGCCTTCGTACATGCCTGGCATTTCAGCGGTTTCGCCGCCCACCAGGGAGCAACCCGACAGTTCGCAGCCGGCGCCGATGCCGGTGACCACCTGGGTCGCGGTCTCGACATTGAGCTTGCCGGTGGCGTAGTAGTCGAGGAAGAACAGCGGCTCGGCGCCGCATACCACCAAGTCGTTGACGCACATGGCAACCAGGTCGATGCCGATGCTGTCGTGCTTGTTCAGGTTCAGGGCAAGGCGCAGCTTGGTACCCACGCCGTCGGTGCCGGAGACCAGTACAGGCTGCTTGTAGCCGGCCGGGATTTCGCAGAGGGCGCCAAAACCGCCCAGGCCGCCCATGACTTCGGGGCGCGCAGTGCGCTTGGCGACGCTCTTGATGCGTTCGACCAATGCTTCACCGGCGTCGATGTCTACACCGGCGTCCTTGTAGCTCAGGGAGGGTTGCTTGCTCATGATCCAGGCCTTTAGGGGGGATTTCTGGGTAACGACCGAGCCGGCAGGCACTTTTGGTAAAAGGCCCAGCCGTTGACGGTCTGCGAAGGCGCGCGATTTTATCAGGCTTGAGGGGCAGCGGCCATCCTCGGGCCGACGGGCAGGGCATATGAGCTTAAAAAATCCGGAATCGGCGCGGTAATGCAGCGTATTAAGGTATAGCCTTTAACCCGCTATCGTTATGACAGTATGAAAACTTGCCGAGACCCGTGAATGTTTTACCGGTCGCTGTGTCACAGCTTTGCCAAACCGAGATCACGCGGTCTGTTCCAGCCGCTAAATTTGTCGTTCGGGAATCTTCCATGCGTCTGTGTAAATTCTTTTTTGTAGGCTGCTTGTCATTGGTCAGCCTGGCGAGTCATGCCGAAACCCTCAATGGCCTCTATCAAGTCCTCGAACCGGTCAGCAGCCAGTCGCCCCAAGAGCGCGACCAGGCCACCCAGCGCGCCGTGCAGACCCTGGTCATCCGCCTGACCGGCGATGCCAAGGCCGTCGAAGGCCCGGGCCTGGCGGCGATCCGCAAGGACCCGCAGCAAATCATCAGCCAATACGGCTACGACGCCGGCCCGCCGGAAAGCCTGCAAGTGGATTTCGACCCGGTCAGCACCGATCGCGCCTTGCGTGACGCCGGGTTGGCGATCTGGGGCAGCAATCGACCTTCGATCCTCGGTTGGTGGCTGAACGACTCGACTGACGGCAGCAGCCTGGTCGGCGACGGCCAGGCGGTGGCGCAGACGCTGCGCCGGGCGGCCCAGCACCGTGGCTTGCCGCTGCGCCTGCCGCTGGGTGACCTGGACGAACAGGTCGTCGCCACCGCGCCGAACTTGGAAAGCGCAGACGCCACGCCGCTGCGCGCCGCCTCCGAACGTTATGGCGCCGATGCGTTGCTGGCCGTGCATGCACGCCAGGAGGGCAGCCAGTGGCAGGCCAAATGGCGCCTGTGGCTGGGCGACAAGACCGAGCAGGGCAGCGTCCAGGGGGCTGACACCGCCGCCGTCGCCGACGCCGTATTGCTCGCCGTCAGCCAGACGCTGGCACCGCGCTTTGCCGTCAAGCCGGGGGTCAGCTCCGAGCAGTTGCTTGAGGTGCAAGGCATGAACCTGGAGCGCTATGCCGCGCTGGGTCGGTTGCTTGAGCCCTTTGGTGGTCAGCCGCAGCGGGTGGAGGGCGATCGTATTGTGTATCGCGTCAATGGCAGCGCCGACCAGTTGCGCACCCAGTTGAGCCTGGCCAAATTGCAGGAAGTGCCGGCCGGTGAAGCTCCGGTCCAGCAACCGCCGGTCGACGGCGCACAACCGGCCGCCGCGCCTGAGCCTCAGGCGCAGTTACGTTTTCATTGGTAAATGAATAAGTGGGTAAGCGGTCTTCCTTCTATATAGAAGAGGGAAGCCAATAACAGAGGAAGTGGTTTATGGCGGATACGCGTCGTTGGGTGTGGCTTGGCGGGATTGTCCTGCTGTGCGTTTTTGTGTTCTTGCTGCATTCGATCCTGACGCCATTTCTGGTGGCGTTGTTGCTCGCCTATCTGTTCGATCCGGTGGTGGATCGCCTGGAGAAAGCCGGCCTGTCGCGAACCTGGGGTGTGATCGCGGTGTTTGCCTTGTTTACCCTGATCATCACCGCGTTGGTACTGGTGCTGGTGCCGATGCTGGCCAAGCAGCTGTATCGACTTTATGAGCTGGCGCCGCAGATGCTCGACTGGTTGCAGCACACGGCCATGCCGTGGGCCCAGGCCAAGCTGGGGCTGTCGGACGGGTTCTGGAAGTTCGACAAGGTCAAGGCGGCAATCAGTGAGCACATGGACAAGACCACCGATATCGTCAGCATGGTGCTCAGTCAGGCAACCGCCTCCAGCCTGGCGCTGATCGGCTGGCTGACCAACCTGGTGCTGATCCCGGTGGTGGCGTTCTATCTGCTGCGTGACTGGGACATCATGATGGCCAAGATCCGCAGCCTGCTGCCGCGCGACCGCGAGGAACGTATCGTGTCCC
Organism: Pseudomonas sp. 44 R 15; assembly: GCF_900004965.1. Lineage (NCBI taxonomy): Bacteria > Pseudomonadati > Pseudomonadota > Gammaproteobacteria > Pseudomonadales > Pseudomonadaceae > Pseudomonas > Pseudomonas sp. 44 R 15. The sequence goes on along the minus strand of NZ_CVTU01000063.1, from coordinate 8,228 downwards.
TGGCCGGCGAGTGCCATGAAGTCCTGGGCGCGTTCGTGCGCGGGCAACTGCTGGTGATGCTGGCGCTGGGCATCATCTACGCCGCCGGCTTGATGGCGATCGGCCTTGAGCTGGGTCTGTTGATAGGCCTGATCGCCGGCCTGGCCGCGATCGTGCCGTACATGGGGTTCGTCATCGGTATCGGCGCGGCGCTGGTGGCGGGGCTGTTCCAGTTTGGCGGCGACCTGTACCCGATGCTCGGGATCGTCGCGGTATTCATGGTCGGTCAGGCGCTGGAAGGCATGGTATTGACGCCGCTGCTGGTAGGCGATCGCATCGGTCTGCATCCGGTGGCGGTGATCTTTGCGATCCTTGCGGGCGGTGAGCTGTTCGGCTTTACCGGCATCCTGCTGGCGCTGCCGGTGGCGGCGGTGATCATGGTGCTGGTGCGGCATGTTCACGACCTGTACAAGGATTCGGACGTGTACACAGGGGTTGAAGACCCCGATCTGTAATCGAGGTATCACAAACCCGGCGTATCGCCGGGTTTGTTGTTTATGGGGGCGGGGGCGTCAAACAATTCGCGTAAAACCAGCAGGTTAACGCAAACCTTTGATTTTGCTTATGGTCTGCTGCATTGTGCGCCCGGCGCCACGCGTATAAACTTTGCAAACTTTACACAGAGGCCACTCACGGTTCGATGGGAGCCGTTCAGTCAGCATGAAACCGATTCAGCTGCCCCTAGGTGTGCGTCTGCGTGACGACGCTACCTTTATCAATTACTACCCAGGCGCCAATGCCGCTGCACTCGGCTATGTCGAGCGCCTCTGCGAAGCCGACGCCGGGTGGACTGAAAGCCTGATCTATCTGTGGGGCAAGCATGGCGTAGGGCGTACCCACTTGCTGCAGGCCGCGTGCCTGCGTTTCGAGCAGATGGGCGAACCGGCGGTCTACCTGCCTTTGGCCGAGCTGATGGACCATGGTGTGGGGATCTTCGACAACCTCGAACAATATGAACTGGTGTGCCTGGACGACTTGCAGGCCATTGCCGGCAAGGCGGATTGGGAGGAAGCGCTGTTTCATCTGTTCAACCGCCTGCGCGACAGCGGCCGGCGCCTGTTGATTGCCGCGTCCACCTCGCCGCGTGAACTGCCGGTGAAGCTGGCCGACCTCAAGTCGCGCCTGACGCTGGCGTTGATCTTCCAGATGCGCCCCCTGTCCGATGAGGACAAATTGCGCGCCCTGCAACTGCGCGCTTCGCGTCGCGGCCTGCACCTGACCGACGAGGTCGGGCATTTTATCCTCACCCGTGGCACGCGCAGCATGAGCGCCTTGTTCGATTTGCTCGAACAGCTCGACCAGGCCTCGTTGCAGGCCCAGCGCAAGCTCACCATTCCGTTCCTCAAGGAAACCCTCGGCTGGTAGCCAGCCCTTGTGTTTACAGGCTTTCGGCAAATTCCAGGCGCCAGAAAACCTGCGTTTGAGCCTATTAGGCTACGCAAAGGTCAGGTGTCAGGGATCAAGGCTTAGATGGCGTGGTCTAAGCAAGAAGTCACAAAGAACTCGATTGAATTTGCAAATCGATGTGATAGTGGGCATAGTCTCGGCTTCTTTACACATCAGCCACGGTCGTGCCCATGCTAAATCGCTTCGCACCCCTCGTGCCTCTCGCACTCGTTACCCTGTTGTTTGGTTGCGCCTCCCACCCTCAGCAGGTGGTAGAACAGCAAAAACCACAGGTTCAAAATCAGGCTAAATTCGTTGTTGCACAGTCTGCTTCTGTTTATGAAGAAGAGCTGGCAACCGAAAAAGAACTTGTCGACTTCTCCGGCAGCAAGCCTTACCAGCTTCCCGTTCTGGCCGACAGCATTCTCGAACGCGGCATGTCCCTGATCGGTACCCGTTACCGTTTCGGCGGCACCTCCGAGGCCGGTTTCGACTGCAGCGGTTTTATCGGCTACCTGTTTCGTGAAGAAGCCGGCATGAATCTGCCGCGCTCCACCCGCGAAATGATCAACGTGAAAGCACCGTTGGTCGCGCGCAACAACCTCAAGCCCGGTGATCTGCTTTTCTTCAGTACAGCCGGTCGCGGTCGTGTCAGTCACGCCGGTATCTACCTGGGCGATAACCAGTTTATCCACTCCAGCAGCCGTCGTAGCGGTGGGGTGCGGGTCGATAGCCTGGGCGACAGCTACTGGAGCAAAACCTTCATCGAAGCCAAGCGCGCACTCGCCATGGCCCCGTCTACGGTGACCGCCAGTAAGTAAAGTTAAAGTGATACTTGAAGTTTGACACGTAAGCGCTAGAATCCCTGGACATTGTTGTAATCCGTTCGCGCGAGCCCTGCTTGCGCGTTCTGGTTTTCAACGTTCGGCAGCGAAAGCCGCATCCAGTCCAGGATTGTTCTGCACATGTCGACCTCGGCCCGCCTCATTCTGCTTGTTTGCGCCGCGCTCCTCAGCGCCTGCGCAAACCGTCCACCGCCGCCCGCGCCCGTCGCGGTCAAGCCCAAGCCGGTGTTCAACTATTCCACCCAGAATTTCTCGCCTGCCGCCGAAGACGTGCTTTTCCGCGCGCTGGGCCTGGTGGGCACACCCTATCGTTGGGGCGGCAATACGCCGGACTCGGGGTTTGATTGCAGCGGCCTGATTGGCTTCGTCTATCGCGATGCGGCCGGGATTTCCCTGCCGCGTACCACCCGCGAACTGATCGTGATGCGCGCCCAGGACGTCAGCGAGCAAAACCTGCAAACCGGTGACCTGTTGTTCTTTGCCACCGGTGGGGGTTCCAGGGTGAGCCACGCCGGGATCTACGTGGGCGAGGGCCGTTTTGTGCACGCTCCGCAGACTGGCGGTACGGTGAAGCTTGATACCTTGTCCAAGGCGTATTGGCAGAATGCATACTTGAGCGCGAAGCGAGTATTGCCGGCAAACCTGGCACGCAATCCCTGAGCCTGAGTTAGACATAGACCCGATTCAAATGTGGGAGGGGGCTTGCCCCCGATGAGGGAGGGTCAGTTGATAAATTTTCAGCTGACCCACCGCCATCGGGGGCAAGCCCCCTCCCACATTGGTTTTGTATCTGTCTCGGAAATATTTATTTGGCAGCAGACACCCGCCACACCTTGTTCCCCACATCATCCGCCACCAGCAAATCCCCTTGCTGGTCGATCACCACGCCCACCGGCCGACCCATGGCGTTCTCATCTTTATCAAGGAACCCGGTCAGCACATCCACCGGTTTGCCCTTAGGCTGCCCACCCTCGAACGGCACGAAGATCACCTTGTAGCCACTGTGCGGCTTGCGATTCCACGAGCCGTGCTGGCCGATGAATGCACCGTTGCTGAACTGCGCAGGAAGTTTGTTGCCGGTGGCGAAGGTCAGTCCCAGCGACGCGGTATGCGGGCCGACCGCATAGTCCGGCGCAATGGCTTTGGCCACCAGTTGCGGGTTCTGCGGGGTGACGCGCGCATCCACATGTTGGCCGTAATAGCTGAAAGGCCAGCCGTAGAAGGCGCCGTCCTTGACCGAGGTGATGTAGTCCGGCACCAGGTCACTGCCGATCTCATCGCGTTCGTTCACCGCCGTCCACAGCTTGCCGCTCTGGGGTTCCCAGGCCATGCCGTTGGGGTTGCGCAGGCCGGAGGCGAAAATACGATGCTGGCCCGTGGCGCGGTCCACTTCCCAGATCGCCGCCCGGCCTTCTTCGGCTTCCAGGCCGTTCTCGCCGACGTTGCTGTTGGAGCCGACGCTCACATACAGCTTGCTGCCATCCTGGCTGGCCACCACGTTTTTGGTCCAGTGATGGTTGAGGCTGCCACCCGGCAAGTCGACGACCTTGGTGCCGGCCGCCTTGATCGCGGTTTCGCCAGGCTGATAGGGGAAGCGCAGCAACTTGTCCGAGTCGGCCACGTACAGGTCGTTGCCGACCAGGGCCATGCCGAACGGCGAGTTGAGGTTTTCCAGGAACACCGTGCGCGTTTCGGCGACGCCGTCGTGGTCGGCGTCGCGCAGCAGGGTGATGCGGTTCGGGCTCGGCACGCCTGCGCCGGCGCGGCCCATGACTTTTTCCATGACCCAGCCGCGCACCCCTTTGCTGTCATCCGGCTTGGGCGGTGCGTTGGTCTCGGCCACCAGTATGTCGCCGTTGGGCAACACATAGAGCCAGCGCGGATGCTCCAGGCCCTCGGCGAATGCAGTCACCTGCGTGCCGGCAGCGGCGGTGGGCCTGGCGCCGTCGGGCCAGCCGACAGCCGGCGCGATGTTCACGGTGGGGATCAGCGTCTTGTTCGGTTCCGGCAGCTTGGGCGAGGGCCCGGTGCCATCGGTCACCTGCAGCGTAGAGCTTTCTCCGCAGGCGGCGAGGGTGCCGGCCAGCATGATCAGTAAGGCGAGTCTGGTTTTATGCATGGTGTTCTCCTGAATACCTGTAAGGGTAGAGAAGCACATCACCTTGATGGTTCAAGTACAGGACCAGCTTTAATTGACGCTCCACCCCCAACCCACTAACCTTCGCGGCTTGTTCCAGGTGCTCTGTGGCGTGCGCGTCGACGGAGTGAAACAGGGAAGCCGGTGAGTGAGCGCACTTGTACACAGTGCTGCCGCAATTCCGGCGCTGCCCCCGCAACGGTAAATGAGTCAAGACGGCGCTGTTGGCCACTGTATCGCAGGCGATATGGGAAGGCGCGCCGTCGGCCTGCACGGTCTTTTTACACAGACTGAGCGCCACTCATGAGCCCGGAGACCGGCCTGAAGCATCCAACAGCATCACGGTGGGCGATGCTTGGCTGTCTGTTTTCTTTTTTCCTGCCCGCCGTTTTTGTCCAGCCCCAACGGAGAGCTGCCATGACCGATACCCCCGACCGCGACGAACGCCACCTGGCGCGCATGCTGCGTAAAAAAGCCGTGATCGATGAACGCATCGCCAATTCGCCCAATGAGTGCGGGTTGCTGCTGGTGCTGACCGGCAACGGCAAGGGCAAGAGCAGCTCGGCCTTCGGCATGCTGGCCCGGGCCATGGGCCATGGCATGCAGTGCGGCGTGGTGCAGTTCATCAAGGGCCGCAACAGTACCGGCGAGGAGATGTTCTTCCGCCGTTTCCCCGAGCAAGTGCGCTTCCATGTGATGGGCGAAGGTTTTACCTGGGAAACCCAGGATCGCCAGCGCGATATCGCCGCCGCCGAAGCGGCCTGGGCGGTGTCCAGGGCGATGCTGACTGACCCCTCCATCGGCCTGGTGGTGCTGGACGAGTTGAACATCGCCCTCAAGCACGGCTACCTCGACCTGGACCAGGTACTCGGCGACCTGCAAGCCCGTCCGCCGATGCAGCACGTGGTGGTGACCGGCCGGGGCGCCAAGCCTGAACTGATCGAAATGGCTGATACCGTCACCGACATGGGCATGCTCAAGCACGCGTTCCAGGCCGGTATCAAGGCCCAGAAAGGCGTCGAACTTTGAATCAGCCCCGTCATTGCCCGGCCGTATTGATTGCCGCACCGGCTTCCGGCCAGGGCAAAACCACCGTCACCGCCGCGTTGGCGCGTCTGCACCGCAACCTGGGGCGCAAGGTGCGCGTATTCAAATGCGGGCCGGACTTCCTTGACCCGATGATTCACGAACGCGCCAGCGGCGCGCCGGTCTATCAATTGGACATGTGGATGGTCGGCGAGCAGGAAAGTCGTCGCTTGTTGTGGGAAGCGGCGGGGGAGGCCGACCTGATCCTGATCGAGGGCGTGATGGGCCTGTTCGACGGCACCCCTTCCAGCGCCGACCTGGCGCGGCATTTCGGCGTGCCGGTGCTGGGGGTGATCGACGGCACCGCCATGGCGCAGACCTTCGGCGCGCTCGCCCTGGGCCTGGCCCGCTACCAGCCGGACCTGCCCTTCGCCGGGGTGCTCGCCAACCGCGTCGGCACGCTGCGCCATGCGCAGTTGCTGGAGGGCAGCCTGACCGAGGGGTTGCGCTGGTACGGCGCGCTTTCGCGCGAAACCGGCATAGAGCTGCCCAGCCGGCACCTGGGCCTGGTGCAAGCCAGCGAACTGAATGACCTCGACGCGCGCCTGGACGCCGCCGCCCAAGCGCTGGGCAGCAGTTGCGAAGTGGCCGTGCCGCCGCCGGTAACGTTTGCCGCGCCCGCCGTCATCGCGGCCGAGCCGCTGCTCGCTGGGGTGCGCATTGCGGTAGCCCGTGACGAAGCCTTCGCCTTTACCTACGGGGCAAGCCTCGACCTGCTGCGGGCAATGGGCGCGCAGCTCACGTTCTTCTCGCCCCTTCATGATCATGGGTTGCCTGACGCCGACAGCCTGTACCTGCCGGGGGGCTACCCGGAATTGCATCACCTGGCGCTGGCGCAAAATACCGCGATGCTTGAGGCAATCCGCGCCCATCACGCCGCCGGCAAGCCATTGCTCGCCGAGTGTGGCGGCATGCTGTACCTGCTCGACTCGCTTACCGATGTCGACGGCAATCGTGCCGAGCTGCTCGGCCTGCTGCAGGGCGATGCCGTGATGCAAAAGAAATTGGCGGCCCTGGCGCTGCAAAGCGTGGAACTGCCCGAAGGCACGTTGCGCGGGCATACCTATCACCACTCCCTGACCAGCACTGAGTGTGAGCCGATCGCCCGCGGGCTCAGCCCCAATGGCGGGCGCGGGGCGGAGGCGGTGTATCGGCAGGGGCGGATGACGGCCTCCTATGTGCACTTTTACTTTCCGTCGAACCCGGCGGCGGTGGCCGCATTGTTTGCGCCAGGTCCCGACACCGCTATCGGGGGCAAGTCGAATCGTCGCACCGCCCCTCCCACAATTGACCGAGTTGAAACCCCATCCAATGTGGGAGGGGGCTTGCCCCCGATGAGGCCATGACTGACCACGCCTTCCCCGAGGCCGACCGCCAAGCCGTCTACCGCGCCATCGCCGAACGTCGCGACATGCGCCATTTCAGCGGTGGCAGCGTCGCGCCTGAATTACTGCAGCGTCTGCTCCGGGCCGCCCACCAGGCGCCGAGCGTCGGCCTGATGCAGCCGTGGCGGTTTATCCGCATCAGCGACCGTCAATTGCGGGGCCGGATTCAGCAACTGGTGGAAGAAGAACGCATCCGCACCGCCGAGGCCCTGGGCGAGCGTTCCGACGACTTCATGAAGCTCAAGGTCGAAGGCATCCACGACTGCGCCGAAGTGCTGGTGGCAGCACTGATGGACGATCGCGAGCGGCACATCTTTGGCCGGCGCACCTTGCCGGAAATGGACATGGCGTCCTTGTCCTGCGCGATCCAGAACCTGTGGCTGGCCGCCCGCGTCGAGGGCTTGGGCATGGGCTGGGTCTCGTTGTTCGAACCCCAGGCCCTGGCCGACCTGCTGGGGTTGCCGGCGGGCGCAAAACCCCTGGCGGTGCTGTGCCTGGGGCCGGTCGCCGCGTTCTATCCGGCACCGATGTTGCAACTCGAAGGCTGGACCGAACCTCGGCCATTGAGTGACATGCTGTATGAAAACCAGTGGGGAGTGAGTCAATGAGTGTGGCCTTGCTGTGTGTCGCCGCCGTGGCGCTGGATGCGCTGCTGGGCGAGCCCAGGCGCTGGCATCCGCTGGTGGCGTTCGGCAATTTTGCCGGGCGTATCGAGCAGCGTTTCAACACGGAGGGCCGTGGCTGGCGCAGCCATGGCGTGACCGCGTGGTTTATCGCGGTAGTGCCGCTGACCCTGCTCGCCACCGCATTATCCTGGGCGCCTTATATCGGTTGGGTGCTGGAAATCCTGGCGCTGTATTGCGCCCTGGGCATGCGCAGCCTGGGGGAGCATGTGATCCCGGTTGCCCAGGCCTTGCGCAGCGATGACCTGGAAGAGGCGCGCAAACGCGTGAGCTATCTGGTCAGCCGCCAGACCAGCGAGTTGGATCACACCGAGGTTGCCCGCGCCGCCACCGAGTCGGTGCTCGAAAACGGCAGCGACGCGGTGTTCGCCGCACTGTTCTGGTTTGTGGTCGCCGGCGTGCCGGGCGTGGTGCTCTATCGCCTGAGCAACACCCTCGACGCCATGTGGGGCTATCGCAACGAACGCTTTGAGCGCTTTGGCTGGGCGGCGGCGAAGATCGACGATGGGCTCAACTATATTCCTGCACGTCTGGTGGCATTAACCTACGCGCTGCTGGGCAAGACGCGGCTGGCGCTCAGATGCTGGCGCACCCAGGGCCCGACCTGGGACAGCCCCAACGCCGGCCCGGTGATGGCCGCTGGCGCCGGCGCGCTGGGCGTTGAACT
>NZ_CVTU01000092.1:17126-46436 GCF_900004965.1 Pseudomonas sp. 44 R 15 | reverse complement strand
GAGAAATTCGAATTTTCGGCGAATGTTGTCTTCACAGTATAACCAGATTGCTTGGGGTTATATGGTCAAGTGAAGAAGCGCATACGGTGGATGCCTTGGCAGTCAGAGGCGATGAAAGACGTGGTAGCCTGCGAAAAGCTTCGGGGAGTCGGCAAACAGACTTTGATCCGGAGATGTCTGAATGGGGGAACCCAGCCATCATAAGATGGTTATCTTACGCTGAATACATAGGCGTAAGAGGCGAACCAGGGGAACTGAAACATCTAAGTACCCTGAGGAAAAGAAATCAACCGAGATTCCCTTAGTAGTGGCGAGCGAACGGGGACTAGCCCTTAAGTGGCTTTGAGATTAGCGGAACGCTCTGGAAAGTGCGGCCATAGTGGGTGATAGCCCTGTACGCGAAAATCTCTTAGTCATGAAATCGAGTAGGACGGAGCACGAGAAACTTTGTCTGAATATGGGGGGACCATCCTCCAAGGCTAAATACTACTGACTGACCGATAGTGAACTAGTACCGTGAGGGAAAGGCGAAAAGAACCCCGGAGAGGGGAGTGAAATAGATCCTGAAACCGTATGCGTACAAGCAGTGGGAGCCCACTTTGTTGGGTGACTGCGTACCTTTTGTATAATGGGTCAGCGACTTATTTTCAGTGGCGAGCTTAACCGAATAGGGGAGGCGTAGCGAAAGCGAGTCTTAATAGGGCGTCTAGTCGCTGGGAATAGACCCGAAACCGGGCGATCTATCCATGGGCAGGTTGAAGGTTGGGTAACACTAACTGGAGGACCGAACCGACTACCGTTGAAAAGTTAGCGGATGACCTGTGGATCGGAGTGAAAGGCTAATCAAGCTCGGAGATAGCTGGTTCTCCTCGAAAGCTATTTAGGTAGCGCCTCATGTATCACTGTAGGGGGTAGAGCACTGTTTCGGCTAGGGGGTCATCCCGACTTACCAAACCGATGCAAACTCCGAATACCTACAAGTGCCGAGCATGGGAGACACACGGCGGGTGCTAACGTCCGTCGTGAAAAGGGAAACAACCCAGACCGTCAGCTAAGGTCCCAAAGTTATGGTTAAGTGGGAAACGATGTGGGAAGGCTTAGACAGCTAGGAGGTTGGCTTAGAAGCAGCCACCCTTTAAAGAAAGCGTAATAGCTCACTAGTCGAGTCGGCCTGCGCGGAAGATGTAACGGGGCTCAAACCATACACCGAAGCTACGGGTATCACGTAAGTGATGCGGTAGAGGAGCGTTCTGTAAGCCTGTGAAGGTGAGTTGAGAAGCTTGCTGGAGGTATCAGAAGTGCGAATGCTGACATGAGTAACGACAATGGGTGTGAAAAACACCCACGCCGAAAGACCAAGGTTTCCTGCGCAACGTTAATCGACGCAGGGTTAGTCGGTCCCTAAGGCGAGGCTGAAAAGCGTAGTCGATGGAAAACAGGTTAATATTCCTGTACTTCTGGTTATTGCGATGGAGGGACGGAGAAGGCTAGGCCAGCTTGGCGTTGGTTGTCCAAGTTTAAGGTGGTAGGCTGGAATCTTAGGTAAATCCGGGATTCTAAGGCCGAGAGCTGATGACGAGTCATCTTTTAGATGACGAAGTGGTTGATGCCATGCTTCCAAGAAAAGCTTCTAAGCTTCAGGTAACCAGGAACCGTACCCCAAACCGACACAGGTGGTTGGGTAGAGAATACCAAGGCGCTTGAGAGAACTCGGGTGAAGGAACTAGGCAAAATGGCACCGTAACTTCGGGAGAAGGTGCGCCGGTGAGGGTGAAGGACTTGCTCCGTAAGCTCATGCCGGTCGAAGATACCAGGCCGCTGCGACTGTTTATTAAAAACACAGCACTCTGCAAACACGAAAGTGGACGTATAGGGTGTGACGCCTGCCCGGTGCCGGAAGGTTAATTGATGGGGTTAGCTAACGCGAAGCTCTTGATCGAAGCCCCGGTAAACGGCGGCCGTAACTATAACGGTCCTAAGGTAGCGAAATTCCTTGTCGGGTAAGTTCCGACCTGCACGAATGGCGTAACGATGGCGGCGCTGTCTCCACCCGAGACTCAGTGAAATTGAAATCGCTGTGAAGATGCAGTGTATCCGCGGCTAGACGGAAAGACCCCGTGAACCTTTACTATAGCTTTGCACTGGACTTTGAATTTGCTTGTGTAGGATAGGTGGGAGGCTTTGAAGCGTGGACGCCAGTCTGCGTGGAGCCAACCTTGAAATACCACCCTGGCAACTTTGAGGTTCTAACTCAGGTCCGTTATCCGGATCGAGGACAGTGTATGGTGGGTAGTTTGACTGGGGCGGTCTCCTCCTAAAGAGTAACGGAGGAGTACGAAGGTGCGCTCAGACCGGTCGGAAATCGGTCGTAGAGTATAAAGGCAAAAGCGCGCTTGACTGCGAGACAGACACGTCGAGCAGGTACGAAAGTAGGTCTTAGTGATCCGGTGGTTCTGTATGGAAGGGCCATCGCTCAACGGATAAAAGGTACTCCGGGGATAACAGGCTGATACCGCCCAAGAGTTCATATCGACGGCGGTGTTTGGCACCTCGATGTCGGCTCATCACATCCTGGGGCTGAAGCCGGTCCCAAGGGTATGGCTGTTCGCCATTTAAAGTGGTACGCGAGCTGGGTTTAGAACGTCGTGAGACAGTTCGGTCCCTATCTGCCGTGGACGTTTGAGATTTGAGAGGGGCTGCTCCTAGTACGAGAGGACCGGAGTGGACGAACCTCTGGTGTTCCGGTTGTCACGCCAGTGGCATTGCCGGGTAGCTATGTTCGGAATAGATAACCGCTGAAAGCATCTAAGCGGGAAACTAGCCTCAAGATGAGATCTCACTGGAACCTTGAGTTCCCTGAAGGGCCGTCGAAGACTACGACGTTGATAGGTTGGGTGTGTAAGCGCTGTGAGGCGTTGAGCTAACCAATACTAATTGCCCGTGAGGCTTGACCATATAACACCCAAGCAATTTGACTACTCTAACGAGCATCAGATTGCGGTGTGTGAAGACGAGATGAACCGAAAGTTCGACGCTCACAAGACACCGATTGCTGTCACATACCCAATTTGCTGAAGCGAGGCCATCAGGTCACGACTCAGTACCCGAATTTCTTGACGACCATAGAGCATTGGAACCACCTGATCCCATCCCGAACTCAGCAGTGAAACGATGCATCGCCGATGGTAGTGTGGGGTTTCCCCATGTGAGAGTAGGTCATCGTCAAGATTAAATTCCGAAACCCCAATTGCGAAAGCAGTTGGGGTTTTGTTTTGGGCGCTTGAAAAGTATCAAGGCGCTCATGGCAATGGTCTTCAGTGCTAAAGTCCAAGCCTCGATTTTTGCTTTTCCAAGGAAACCGTTATGCCGGGTGCGACGTCCCTCAGCGCAGGATTCATGGTGGTTCACGGTAACCGCCTGGACGAGTTGCGCAGCCTGGTAGTCAGCTGGATGCGTCGTTATCCCCTGGCGCCCCTGGAAAATGAAATTGCTCTGGTCCAAAGCAATGGCATCGCCCAATGGCTCAAGCTTGCCCTGGCCGAAGATCCGCAGGAAGACGACATGGGGGGCTGTGGCATCGCCGCGGCAATCGATGTGCAATTGCCCGGCAGTTTCATGTGGCAGCTCTATCGCATGGTGCTGGGTCGTGACGAAATCCCCCCCAAGTCTCTGCTGGATAAGGCCCCGCTGACATGGCGACTCATGCGTCTGCTCCCGGAGCTTATCGATCAGCCCCATTTCGAGCCGTTGCAACGCTTCCTGACCCACGACACCGACCTGCGCAAACGCTACCAGCTTGCCGAGCGGCTGGCCGACTTGTTCGACCAATACCAAGTGTATCGCGCCGATTGGCTGGAAGACTGGGCGGCGGGGCGCCATCAATTACGCAACGGCCGTGGCGAATCCAAACCCCTCAACCCCGCCAACTGCTGGCAGGCTGAATTATGGCGCGCGTTGCTGCTCGACGTAGGGGAGCAGGGCATGGCCGAGAGCCGTGCCGGCGTTCATCAGCGGTTTATCGAACGCATCAACACACTCGAGCAAGCGCCGCCCGGCTTGCCTTCCCGCGTGATTGTTTTCGGCATTTCATCGCTGCCCGCCCAGGCGCTCGAAGCACTGGCGGGCCTGGCTCGTTTCACCCAAGTGTTGCTGTGCGTGCACAACCCTTGCCGCCATCATTGGTCGGACATCGTGGCCGACAAAGACCTGCTGCGTAACGAATACAAGCGCCAGGCGCGCAAAGCGGGCATGCCCGTCACCATTGATCCTCACACCTTGCACCAGCACGCTCACCCGCTGCTCGCCGCCTGGGGCAAGCAGGGGCGTGACTACATCAGCCTGTTGGACAGTTATGACGACCCCAACAGCTACCGCGCCGCCTTCCGTGATGGTCGTATCGACTTGTTCAGCGAGAGCCAACCCACCACGCTGCTCAACCAGCTTCAGGACGACATCCTGGAGTTGCGCCCACTCGATGAAACCCGTGAGTTCTGGCCGGCGGTCGACCTCACACGCGACGCATCCATTCGCTTTCACATCGCCCACAGCGCCCAACGCGAAGTGGAGATTCTCCACGACCAATTACTCCAACGTTTCAGCGCCGACCCCACGTTGCGCCCTCGGGACATCATCGTCATGGTCCCCGACGTCGACAGCTATGCACCGCACATTCGCGCGGTGTTCGGTCAACTGGAAAGAAACGACCCACGCTTTATTCCGTTCACCCTGACAGACCAGGGGCAACGTGGTCGTGACCCGCTGTTGATCGCGGTCGAGCACTTGCTCAAACTCCCCGACAGCCGTTTCCCTGTCAGCGAAATTCTCGACCTGTTGGATGTGCCGGCCCTGCGCGAACGTTTCGCCATCAATGAGCGCGACCTGCCTACACTGCATCGCTGGATTGAAGGCGCGGGCATCCGCTGGGGTCTCAACGCCGAACAGCGTGCGGGCCTGGGGTTGCCCGCAGAACTTGAGCAGAACAGCTGGCGATTCGGCCTGCGGCGGATGCTGCTGGGCTACGCCGTCGGCACGGGTGTGGCGTGCGAAGGCATCGAGCCCTACGACGAGATCGGTGGGCTTGATGCGGCGCTGATTGGTCCACTGGTCGCCTTGCTCGATGCCTTGAATGACGCGCACCAGACGCTGTCGCAACCCGCACCTCCCCACGTGTGGGGCGAGCGTCTGCAACGCTTGATGCAACTGTTTTTCCTGCCCGGCAGCGAGCACGATGATTACCTGCTTGGCCAGCTTGAACAGTTAAGAGAGACGTGGCTGGAAACCTGTGAATCCGTCGGCCTGCAGGATGAATTACCGCTCACCGTGGTCCGTGAGGCCTGGTTGGCCGGGCTCGACCAGGGCCGCCTGTCCCAGCGCTTCCTGGCGGGCGCGGTCAATTTTTGTACCTTGATGCCCATGCGCGCGATCCCGTTCAAGCTGGTCTGCCTGCTCGGCATGAATGATGGCGACTACCCGCGTGCCCAGCCGCCACTGGACTTTGACCTGATGGGCAGCGACTACCGTCCCGGCGATCGTTCACGCCGTGAAGACGATCGCTACCTGCTGCTCGAAGCCCTGCTGTCCGCGCGCGACCAGCTCTACATCAGCTGGGTCGGCCGCAGCATCCGCGACAACAGCGATCGCCCGGCCTCGGTGCTGATCGGCCAACTGCGCGACCACCTCGCCAGTGGCTGGCATAACGCCCAAAGCGCCGAACCCCTGATCGACGCAATGACCCAGGAACACCCGCTCCAACCGTTCAGCGCCCGCTACTTCCATGAAGGCGACCCGCTGTTCAGTTACGCTCGCGAATGGCAGTTGCTGCATGAGGCCCCAGCCGCACTGGTGCACGACCACGCGCTGGCACCGCACCACCAGGAAGAGCCCCTGAGCCTCGGCCAGTTACAGGATTTCCTGCGCAATCCGGTCAAACATTTCTTCAGCCAGCGTCTGAAAGTGTTCTTTGAAGCCGCCGAAGTACCGCTGGCCGACGAAGAACCCTTCGTGCTCGACGCACTGCAACGCTACACCCTCAGCGACAGTCTGCTCAACGCAGCACTGGCCCGGCCCGACCAGCTTGATCAGGCGCTCAACGCCCAAGCCTTGCGCCTGCAAGGCAGTGGCCTGCTGCCGATGGTCGGCTTCGGCGAATGCCTGCGCAACGAGCTGATCGAGCCATTGCCGGACCTGTTGCAGCGCTATCAGCACCTGCTGGCGCTCTGGCCAACCCCACACATTGGCGCGCAACCGATCAGTTTCGCGTACCAGGGCATTCAGCTCGAAGGCTGGATCAGCGGCCTGCACCGGCGCGGTGACGGCGGTTTGTTAAGCGTGACCACCATCCCCAACAGCATCGGCTCGATCAAGACGCGCAAGTGGCACCGCCTGATCCGCCCCTGGGTCAATCATGTGGTCGCCTGTGCCTGTGGCGTGCCGTTGAGCACCGGCCTGGTAGCCAGTGACGACACCTTGCTGCTGGCCCCGTTGGACACTGCCACCGCTCAGAGCCTCCTCGGTGACTTGCTGCTTGCCTGGCACATCGGCATGAGCAAACCGCTGCCCGTCGCGGTAAAGACCGCCTTTGCCTGGCTCGGCCAGACCGATCCGGCCAAAGCTCACGCCGCTGCCAGCAAAGCCTACGAGGGCGACGGTATCACCACCGATGGCGAACGCCGCGAAACGCCTGCGCTCACTCGCCAGTTCCCCAACTACGCCACGCTGGTCGCCAGCGAAGAGTTCGAAGGCTGGTGCGAAACCTTGTATCGCCCCCTGCTCAACACCCCCTGGCGCTCACTGTCCAGCGAGGAGGCCGGCGCATGACCAGTAAACCCCTGGCCCTGGCCTTTCCGCTCAAAGGCAGCCAGCTGATTGAAGCCAGCGCCGGCACCGGCAAAACTTTCACGATTTCGGCCCTGTACCTGCGGCTGGTGCTCGGCAACGGTGGCGATGAGTCCGGTTTCGGCCGTGAACTGCTACCGCCGCAAATCCTCGTGGTGACCTTCACCGACGCCGCCACCAAGGAGCTGCGTGAACGTATCCGTATCCGTCTGGCGGAGGCCGCGCGGTTTTTCCGCGACGAAATCGAGCAGCCCGACGCCTTGATCGCTGACCTGCGTCACCAATACCCCAGTGAACAATGGCCCGCCTGCGCCAATCGGCTGGACATCGCCGCGCAGTGGATGGACGAGGCAGCCGTCTCGACGATTCACAGTTGGTGCCAGCGCATGCTGCGCGAACACGCGTTCGACAGCGGCAGCCTGTTTACCCAGACCCTGGAAACCGACCACAGCGACTTGCTCGGTGAAGTGCTGCGCGACTACTGGCGCCTGTTCTGCTACCCGATGCATGACGATGCGCTCAACTGGGTGCGCAACAACTGGGGCGGCCCGGCCGCGTTGATGCCACGGGTGCGCGCGCTGTTCGGCAGTGAGCGGCCGGCCGAAGACAGCCGCGAGCCCGCAGAGATAATCGCTGCCTGCCTGCAAGAGCGTCGCGAGGCACTGACCAACATCAAGGCACCCTGGCAACAATGGGCCGTCGAGTTGCGTGATCTGTGCCTGCAAGCCGTGGCCGCCAAAGCGGTCGATGGACGCAAAATGCAGGCGCGTTATTTCGAGCCCTGGTTTGAAAAAATCAGTGCCTGGGCCGCCGATGAAACCCTGGAACAACTGGATATTGGCACCGGCTTTACCCGGCTGACTCCCGAGGGTATGGCCGAAGCCTGGAAAGGCGAGCCGCCACGGCATCCCGGCATCGACGCGATGGCCGGTCTGAAAGCGGCCCTTGACGCACTGCCCACCCCGGACGCCGCGGTGTTGCAACACGCCGCCGCCTGGGTGGGCAAGCGCTTCGAAGAAGAGAAGCGGCGTCGCGCTGAAATGGGCTTCGACGACATGCTGATCCGCCTCAACGCCGCGCTCCAGGCCGACGGCGGCGAGCGCCTGGCCAGCGTGATCCGCGAGCAATTCCCGGTGGCCTTGATCGATGAATTCCAGGACACCGACCCGGTGCAATACAGCATCTTCGACAGCATTTACCGTATCGAAGAAAACCACCTGGACAGCGGCCTGTTCCTGATCGGCGACCCCAAACAGGCGATCTACGCCTTCCGGGGCGCGGACATCTACACCTACCTGCGCGCTCGGCAATCTACCACCGGTCGCCACCACACGTTGGGCACCAACTTCCGCTCCAGCCACGCGATGGTCGAAGCGGTAAACCACCTGTTCCAGCGCGCGGAAACCGGCCGCGGCGCGTTCCTGTTTCGTGAGCCCGACGGCCATAATCCGGTGCCGTTCCATTCGGTGCTGTCCCAAGGCCGCAAAGAACAGCTGCAGGTCGACGGCCAGACGCTGCCGGCAATGAACCTTTGGCATTTAGCCACCGACCAACCGATTTCCAATGTGCTGTATCGCCAGCAACTGGCGGCTGCTTGCGCCACGCAGATCGTCGAATTGCTTAACGGTGGGCAGCAGGGCAGCGCAGGCTTTGCCAGAGACGACACGTTCAAAGGCGTGCTGCCGTCAGACATCGCCATCCTCGTGCGAGACGGCAAGGAAGCCCAGGCCGTGCGCGCCGAGTTGGCGGCACGGGGCGTGCGCAGCGTGTACCTGTCGGACAAGGACTCGGTCTTCGCCGCCCAGGAAGCCCACGATCTGCTGGCCTGGCTCAAGGCCTGCGCCGAGCCGGACGTCGAGCGCCCGCTGCGCGCGGCCCTGGCCTGTGTCACCTTGAACCTGTCACTGACGGAACTGGAGCGTCTGAACCAGGATGAACTGGCGTGGGAAAGCCGCGTGATGCAGTTCCGGGGCTACCGCTCGATCTGGCGCTCCCAAGGCGTGCTGCCGATGCTGCGTCGCCTGCTGCATGACTTCAAGCTGCCGCAAAGCCTGATCGCCCGCAGCGATGGCGAACGTGTGCTGACCAACCTGCTGCACCTCAGTGAGCTGCTGCAACAGGCCGCGTCGGAACTGGACGGCGAACAGGCATTAATTCGCCATCTTGCCGAGCACCTGGCGCTGTCGGGCCAGGCCGGTGAAGAACAGATCCTGCGCCTGGAAAGTGACGAGCAATTGGTCAAGGTGGTGACGATCCACAAATCCAAGGGCCTGGAATACGACCTGGTGTTCCTGCCCTTCATCTGCTCGACCAAACCGGTGGACGGCACGCGCTTGCCGCTGCACTACCACGACGCGCAGGGCAAATCCCACGTCAGCCTGCGGCCCACGGCTGAGTTGATCGCCCAGGCCGATGATGAGCGCCTGGCCGAAGACCTGCGCTTGCTGTACGTCGCCTTGACCCGCGCCAAACACGCCTGCTGGCTGGGCATCGCCGACCTCAAACGCGGCAACAGCAGCAGCTCCGTGCTGCACCTGTCGGCGCTGGGCTATCTGCTGGGCGCCGGTGCGCCGCTGGGTGAGTCCGCCGGCCTGGCGCGCTGGTTGCTGGATGTGCAGCAGGGCTGCCCGGCCATCAGCTATGCCCAAGTGCCGCCAGCGCAAGACATCGTGTTCCACCCCCCGCGCAACGAAGCGACCTTGCGGGCTCCGCTGTTGCCCAAACGCAAGGCGGCGGAGAACTGGTGGATTGCGTCCTACAGCGCCTTGCGCATTGGCGACAGCATGAGCGCCGCCAGTCTCGAAGCGCCTGAAAGCCCGCAGGCGCAGAAACTGTTCGATGACGAACGCCTTGATCCCGACGCACCGCGCGAAGTGGTGGCGTCCGGCGGCGATATTCATCGATTCCCACGCGGTCCGAATCCAGGCACTTTCCTTCACGGCTTGTTGGAGTGGGCCGGTGAAGAAGCATTCAACGTCAGCCTCGAGGCCATTGAAAAAGCCGTCGGGGCGCGTTGCAATCGGCGCAATTGGGAAGGCTGGATCGTCACCCTCAGCGCCTGGCTTGACCACTTGCTGCACGCGCCGCTGCCTCTGTACGACGGCCGGGTCAGTCTCAGCGCGCTGACGCACTACCAGATCGAAATGGAATTCTGGTTCGCCAGCCATAAAGTCGACGTGCTCGCCCTCGACAAACTGGTGTGCCAGCACACCCACCGCGGCGTCTCACGCGTGGCGGCCGAACCGGTGTTGCTCAACGGCATGTTCAAAGGCTTTATCGACCTGACCTTCGAGCACGATGGCCGTTATTACGTGGCTGACTACAAATCCAACTGGCTCGGGCCTGACGATTCGGCCTACACCATGGACGCCATGGAACAGTCGATCCTCGAGCATCGGTACGACCTGCAATATGTACTTTACCTGCTGGCCCTGCATCGCCAACTCAAGGCGCGCCTGCCGGATTACGACTACGAACGCCACGTCGGCGGCGCCCTCTACCTGTTCCTGCGCGGAACGCAGTCGGTGACCCAGGGCGCGTACTTCACCCGGCCGCCGCGTGAGCTGATCGAAGGGCTGGACCTGTTGTTCCAGGGCAAGCCTGTCCCGCCAAAAGCCGAGCCCGCCTGGGAACAAGGAGTGCTGCTATGAGCCTGTCGCCGCTGCTGCTGGAGGAACTGTCGCCGCTCAGTCGCGCCGCCGACCTGGTGCAACTGCTGGAGCGCTGGGTCGACCGTGGCTGGTTGCGGGCCCTGGACAGAGCCTTCGTCGGCTTCCTGCACGAGCTTGATCCACAGGCCGATCCCCTGGTGCTGCTGGCGGCGGCATTGACCAGTCACCAATTGGGTCACGGCCATGTATGCCTCGACCTGTTCGAAACCCTGCAGGCGCCGGATTTTGCCCTGTCGCTGCCGCCCGAAGGCGACCTGCAGACCGGCGCGATGCTGCTGCCGTCGCAATTGCTCGAGGGGCTGGACGGCGCCCACTGGTGTCATGTCCTGGCCACCAGCCGTTTGGTCGCGCCGGCGTTCGATGACAGTGAGTCGGCGCGGAGCCGCCCGTTGGTGCTGTCCGGCACACGCCTCTATCTACGCCGCTATTGGGCTTATGAACGGCGCATCGACAGTGCCTTGCGCCTGCGGCTGGCCAGCCACGAAAGCGTCGCCGCCGATTTGCCGCAGCGCCTGAATGGTTTGTTCGATCAACCGGCGCCCGATGGCGTGATCGACTGGCAAAAACTCGCCTGTGCCCTGGCCACCCGGGGCGCATTCAGTATCGTCACCGGCGGCCCCGGCACCGGCAAGACCACCACCGTGGTGCGCCTGCTCGCGCTGTTGCAGGCGCCTGCCGTGGAGAGCGGCAATCCCCTGCGCATCCGCCTGGCCGCGCCCACCGGTAAAGCCGCCGCGCGTCTTACCGAATCCATCAGCCAGCAAGTGCTGTCGCTGAAAGTGCCCGACAGCGTGCGCGAAAAAATCCCCACCCAGGTCACCACGGTTCACCGGTTGCTGGGCAGCCGTCCGGGCACTCGGCACTTCCGTCACCACGTCGGCAACCCGTTACCGCTGGATGTGCTGGTGGTGGACGAAGCGTCGATGATCGATCTGGAAATGATGGCCAACCTGCTCGACGCTTTGCCGCCCCATGCTCGCCTGGTGCTGCTGGGTGACAAGGACCAGCTTGCGTCGGTGGAGGCGGGCGCGGTGCTCGGTGATCTGTGTCGCGATGCCGAGGCCGGCTGGTACAGCCCGGCCANCCCGCCAATGGCTGCAGGCGGTCAGCGCCGAAGACCTCGGCAACAGCGGCTTGCAGGAAGACCTCGACGGCAGTCATCCGCTGGCCCAGCAGGTGGTGATGCTGCGCTACTCGCGTCGCTTCGGCGAGGGCAGCGGCATCGGCCAGCTGGCGCGCTGGGTCAACCA
Organism: Pseudomonas sp. 44 R 15; assembly: GCF_900004965.1. Lineage (NCBI taxonomy): Bacteria > Pseudomonadati > Pseudomonadota > Gammaproteobacteria > Pseudomonadales > Pseudomonadaceae > Pseudomonas > Pseudomonas sp. 44 R 15. Next base: position 34,681 of record NZ_CVTU01000092.1, on the reverse strand, counting down.
GCAGAACGCTGAGCAAGCGCGCGCGCTGTTGGCCGCGCGCAGTCATGACGACTTGTTCTGTCTCAGCCTCAAGGGCGAGCATGATCACGCGCTTGAGCGCCTGGTGCTGGACGGGCAGGGCGAAGGTGCCCAGGGCTATCGCTATTACCTGAACCTGCTGCAGTCGGCGCGTCCTGCGCCGCAGACCCCGCGTGACGATCACGCCTGGACCCACTGGGCGCAACAACTGCTGCAAGCCTTCGACGCGTTCCAGTTGCTCTGCGCCGTACGCAAAGGTCCCTGGGGCGTCGAAGGGCTGAACCTGCGCATCACCGCCGCCCTGCGCAAGGTGCGGCTGATCGAGGGCGACGAGCAGTGGTATGAAGGGCGCCCGGTGCTGATGACCCGTAACGACTACGGCCTGGGCCTGATGAACGGGGATATCGGTATCGCCCTGAAATTGCCCGAGAGCGACGGCGGCGCTCAGGTGCTGCGCGTGGCTTTCCCGCGCAATGACGGCCAGGGTGGCGTGCGCTTCGTGCTGCCCAGCCGGCTCAACGATGTGGAAACCGTCTATGCCATGACCGTGCACAAATCCCAGGGGTCGGAGTTCACCCATACCGCGCTGATCCTGCCGGACGCGTTGAACCCGGTACTGACCAAAGAACTGATCTACACCGGTATCACCCGCGCCAAACGCTGGTTCAGCCTGATCGAACCCCGTGCCGGCGTCTTTGAAGAAGCCGTACGGCGCCGGGTCAAACGCTTGAGCGGGCTGATGCTGGAGCTGGACGCCACGCCCGAAGAAGCTGACTGAACGGTCATGCGATATTTTTGATTCAGATGTCTGATTTTTCTGAAAAAATACTCAGCACTTTGGAAAGCCTCGCGTCATGGGTTTTCCGCTGCTGTGCTATCGTTGCGGCATCACCATCGAATTTCTTGAGAGAATTGCTGCATGAACGTGGCTGTCTCGCTCTCAGAGCGCAGTTTGAGCTGGAGACGCCTGTTGCAGGTTGCGGTGCTATGCCTGCTCGCTCCACAGGCCTGGGCTCAAACGCCCAGTTTGGCCGAGCAGCGCGCCCAGACGGTCACCCAGGTCGTGCTGGGGATTCTCAGTTATGCCCGTTGGCCGGTGGAGCCTGTGCAACTGCGCTTGTGCATCGTCGGGCCCACCCAGTACACCGACGACCTGATCAAGGGCACTACCCAGGCCACCGGCCGACCGGTGGCAGTGCGACGCTTGCTGGCCAACCATCCGGACATCGTCAGTGCCTGCGACGCCGTCTACATCGGCAAACTCAGTGCTGACGAACGCACCGCGTTGTTTGCTTCATTGATCGGCCATCCGGTGCTCAGCATCAGCGAAGGCGGCGACCAATGCACCGTGGGCAGCCTGTTCTGCCTGCGGGTGAGTGATGCGCAAGTGTCGTTTGAGGTGAACCTGGATTCCGTTGCCCGCAGTGGCGTACGCATTCACCCCAGCGTGCTGCAACTGTCGCGCCGTCGAGCGCCGACGCCATGAGGCCGGCCAAGACGCGACCGACCCTGAGGTCGGTCATCGGCAGAGGGCACATGATCCTGGCCCTGGTGGCGGTGGCGCTGGCCAGTGTGTCCCTGACCCTGCTCGGCGTGCTGGCGCTGCGGGTGTACGCCGAACACAACCTGCACTTGATCGCACGCTCGATCAATTACACCGTGGAAGCGGCTGTGGTGTTCGACGACAGCGCCGCCGCCACTGAAGCCTTGAGCCTGATCGCTTCGACCGAAGAGGTGGCCCAGGCCGAAGTCTTTGATGCCAGTGGCAAGCTGCTGGCGCAGTGGGTGCGGCCAAACAATGGGATGTTGTCGCGGGTTGAACTCGAACTGGCGCATGCCTTGCTCGAGCAACCGATCAGTCAGCCGATCCTTCACCAGGGCCAAACGGTCGGCAGTATCCACCTGACCGGTCATGGCGGCAGCCTGTTGCGCTTCCTGCTCAGCGGCCTGGCGGGCATTGTGATCTGTACCGCGCTCAGTGCCTGGGTGGCGCTGCACCTGGCGCGGCGTCTGTTGAATGGCATCACCGGGCCTCTGCAAAGCCTTGCCGCCGTGGCCCACGCCGCCCGCAGCGAGCGCGACTTCGACCGCCGCGTGCCCCCGGCCCAGATCGCCGAACTCGACAGCCTGGGCAGCGACTTCAATGCCCTGTTGGGCGAAATGGAGGCCTGGCAAAGTCATCTGCAAAGCGAAAACGAAACCCTCGCGCACCAGGCCAGCCACGACAGCCTCACCGGCCTGCCCAACCGTGCATTCTTCGAAGGCCGGTTGATTCGAGCCTTGCGCAGCGCCGCCAAGGTCAACGAACGGGTAGGCGTGCTGTTTCTCGACAGCGATCGTTTCAAAGACATCAACGACAACTTCGGCCACGCCGCCGGCGATGCCGTACTGGTGGCCGTTGCCGAGCGCGTGCGCGCACAGCTGCGCGAAGATGACCTGGTGGCCCGCCTGGGCGGCGACGAATTCGCCGTCCTGCTGGCGCCGCTGAACAAAATCGAAGATGCGCAACGCATTGCCGACAAGATCATTGCCAGCATGGACCAACCGATCCCGCTGCCCGGCAACACCCAGGTCTTGACCTCCCTCAGTATCGGCATCGCCATTTATCCGGATCATGGCGCCACGCCGGGCACCCTGCTCAATGCCGCCGATGTGGCGATGTACCAAGCCAAACGGCTGTCTTCGGGCAGTCAGCAAACGGCGGAGCCTGTGCACTCTGTCGTCAATGTCCAGCACAGGAGTTAATCCCTTGTTCTCTCACCCTCGCGTTCTATTTATCAGCTTGCTTCTCGCCTGCCTGGCCCTCGGCGGCTGCCAGACCCCGCCGCCCAAAGGCCTGAGCCCGGCACAAGTGGCCGTGCTCAAGCAGCAGGGTTTCGAGCTGACGGACGAAGGCTGGGCCTTCGGCTTGTCTGGCAAAGTGCTGTTTGGCAGCGACGTCGAAACCCTCAACAAGCCCAGCACCGACATCGTCGAGCGCATCGGCAAGGCCCTGGTGGGCGCAGGCATCGAACGCGTACGCGTCGACGGCCACACCGACGCGTCGGGCAAGGAACTCTACAACCAGGCCTTGTCCCTGCGCCGTGCTGAAAGTGTGGGCAAAGTGCTGAGCAGCGTGGGCATGAAACAACAAAACATCCAACTGCGCGGCCTGGGCAGCAGCGAGCCGGTGGCGGAAAATACAACGGCGGCGGGGCGCACCGAAAATCGACGCGTGTCGATTGTAGTCATCGCGGACTAAGGCCCTTCACCCGCCTCAACTTGAAATACGATCCAATGTGGGAGGGGGCTTGCCCCCGATAGCAGTGTGTCAGCCCATAGATTTGGTAACTGACACTCCGCCATCGGGGGCAAGTCGAATCGTCGCACCGCCCCTCCCACAGTTGTCCGCGCGGCGCATTCAGTCTGCAAAGCGCATCTCCCGCGTCTCCCCCATCAACAACCCCTGATTCTGCTCCGTCACCTCCCGGATGTAGTCCCACAACAGCGTAATCCGCTTCAACTTCCTCAAATCCTCCCGGCAATACATCCAGAACTGCCGCGTAAGCGCAATCTGCTCCCCCAGCACCGGCAGCAGTCGCGGGTCCTGCGCCGCCAAAAAGCACGGCAATATCGCCATCGACCGGCCCTGCTGCGCCGCGACGTACTGTGCAATCACACTGGTACTGCGCAGGCTGGCGCTGGCGCCCGGTACTACGTTCGCCAGGTACAGCAACTCCGAGCTGAACGCCAGGTCATCCACGTAGCTGATAAACGGATGCTCGGCCAGATCCGTCGGGCGTTGGATCGGCGGGTGTTGGTCGAGGTAGTCCTGTGTGGCGTACAGCTGCAGTTTGTAATCGCACAGTTTGCAGCACACGTACGGGCCGTGTTCCGGGCGTTCCAGGGCGATGACGATGTCGGCTTCGCGCTTGGACAGGCTGATGAAGTGCGGCAGGGGCAGGATGTCCACCGAGATCGCCGGATAAGTATCGACGAAGTGGCTCAGTTGTGGGGTGACGAAGAAGCTGCCGAAGCCCTCGGTACAGCCCATGCGCACATGGCCGGACAGCGCCACGCCGGAGCCGGAGACTTGTTCGCACGCCATGTGCAGAGTGCTTTCGATGGATTCGGCGTAACCCAGCAAACGCTGGCCCTCGGCGGTCAGGACAAAACCGTTGGTCCGGGATTTTTCGAACAGCAGGGTGCCGAGCGACACTTCCAGCGAGCTGATGCGCCGCGACACCGTGGTGTAGTCAACCGCCAGGCGCTTGGCAGCGACACTGGCCTTGCGGGTGCGGGCCACTTCGAGAAAAAACTTCAGGTCATCCCAGTTCAGGGAGCCCAGTGATGTGATGTTTTTTTGCATATTGGACCGGCTTTTATGTGCGTTCTTATTAGAGATTTGCACATCTATACTCCAAAAACAGTCCGAACGCCTCCTTCTTCAAGGCGATTCACTCTCTGCATAACAACAAGATCCGGAGACCCTCATGAACGCATCTGCCGATATTTCCGTACAACAGGTCAAGTTGCTGATCAACGGCGAGTGGGTCGAGTCCAAGACCACCGAATGGCAAGACATCGTCAACCCGGCTACCCAGCAAGTGCTGGCCAAAGTCCCGTTCGCCACGGCCGATGAGGTCAACGCGGCCATCGATGCGGCCCATCGCGCCTTCCAGACCTGGAAGCTAACGCCGATCGGCGCGCGCATGCGCATCATGCTCAAGCTGCAAGCCTTGATCCGCGAACATTCCAAGCGTATTGCCGTGGTCCTCAGCAACGAGCAGGGCAAGACCATTGCCGATGCCGAGGGCGATATTTTCCGTGGCCTGGAAGTGGTGGAGCACGCCTGTTCCATCGGCACCCTGCAAATGGGCGAATTCGCTGAAAACGTCGCTGGTGGCGTCGATACCTACACGCTGCGCCAACCCATCGGCGTGTGCGCCGGTATCACTCCGTTCAACTTCCCGGCGATGATTCCGCTGTGGATGTTCCCGATGGCCATTGCGTGCGGGAATACCTTCGTCCTGAAACCGTCTGAGCAAGACCCGCTGTCGACCATGCTGCTGGTGGAGCTGGCGCTGGAAGCCGGTGTCCCTGCTGGCGTGCTTAACGTGGTGCACGGCGGCAAGGACGTGGTGGATGCGCTGTGCACCCATAAAGACATCAAGGCCGTGTCCTTCGTCGGCTCGACCGCCGTGGGCACCCACGTCTATGACCTGGCCGGCAAACACGGCAAGCGCGTGCAATCGATGATGGGCGCCAAGAACCACGCGGTGGTGCTGCCGGACGCCAACCGCGAACACACCCTCAATGCCCTGGTCGGTGCCGGTTTCGGCGCGGCGGGCCAACGTTGCATGGCCACCTCGGTGGTGGTGCTGGTGGGCGCGTCCAAGCAATGGCTGCCGGACCTCAAGGCGCTGGCGCAAAAGCTCAAGGTCAACGCCGGCAGCGAGGCGGGTACGGATGTCGGCCCGGTGATCTCCAAGCGCGCCAAGGCACGTATCCTGGAGCTGATCGAAAGCGGCGTGAAAGAAGGCGCCAGGCTGGAGCTGGACGGCCGCGACATCAAGGTTCCGGGCTTCGAGCAAGGCAACTTTGTCGGCCCGACCCTGTTCTCGGGCGTGACCACCGACATGCGCATTTACACCGAAGAAATCTTCGGCCCGGTGCTGGTGGTGCTGGAGGTCGACACCCTCGATCAAGCCATTGCGCTAGTCAACGCCAACCCGTTCGGCAACGGCACCGGCCTGTTCACCCAGAGCGGCGCGGCGGCGCGTAAGTTCCAGAGTGAAATCGATGTAGGCCAGGTCGGCATCAACATTCCGATCCCGGTGCCGGTGCCGTTTTTCAGCTTCACCGGCTCCCGTGGTTCCAAGCTGGGTGACCTGGGCCCGTACGGCAAGCAGGTGGTGCAGTTCTACACCCAGACCAAGACCGTCACCAGCCGCTGGTTCGATGACGACACGGTCAACGATGGCGTCAACACCACCATCAACCTGCGCTGAGACCTGGGAGACGACCATGAAGATTGCATTTATCGGCCTGGGCAACATGGGCGCGCCCATGGCCCGCAACCTGATCAAGGCCGGGCACGCGCTGAACCTGTTTGACCTGAACCAGACCGTGCTCAAGGAACTGGCCGAGTTGGGCGGTCACATCAGCGACTCCCCGCGTGACGCGGCCCAGGGCGCTGAACTGGTGATCACCATGCTGCCGGCCGCCGCCCATGTGCGCAGTGTGTGGCTGAATGAAGACGGTGTGCTCGCCGGCATCGGCAGCGGCATTCCCGCCGTGGATTGCAGCACCATCGACCCGCAGACCGCCCGCGATGTCGCCGCTGCCGCCGCCCGGCAAGGCGTGGTGATGGCTGACGCTCCGGTGTCCGGCGGCACCGGCGGGGCGCAAGCCGGCACGCTGACCTTCATGGTCGGCGCCACGCCTGAACTGTTCGCCACCCTGCAACCGGTACTGGCGCAGATGGGCCGCAACATCGTGCACTGCGGCGAGGTGGGCACCGGGCAAATCGCCAAGATCTGCAACAACCTGCTGCTGGGCATCAGCATGGTCGGCGTCAGTGAGGCGATGGCCCTGGGCGATGCACTGGGCATCGACACGCAGGTGCTGGCCGGCATCATCAACAGCTCGACCGGGCGCTGCTGGAGTTCGGACACCTACAATCCATGGCCGGGCGTGATTGAAACTGCGCCGTCGTCGCGCGGTTACACCGGCGGTTTTGGCGCCGACCTGATGCTCAAGGACCTGGGCCTGGCCACCGAAGCGGCGCGCCAGGCAAAACAGCCGGTGATCCTCGGTGCGGTGGCCCAGCAGTTGTATCAATCGATGAGCCAGCGTGGGGAAGGGGGTAAGGACTTTTCGGCGATCATTAACAGCTATCGCAAGCCTGAATGATGGGGTGAGTGGAGTTGAGGCAATAAGGTCTACTGTAGGAGCGAGCTTGCTCGCGAAGAACTCACAGACGCCGCGTGCATCCAGGAAACACGCGTTATCGTTGACGTATTTCGCGAGCAAGCTCGCTCCTACAAACGATGTCGGGCGAGCCCGTTCACCGTAGGAAAGCCGCTTGCTGTAGAGATGGCTCAAGCAAACACAAAATACTTACGCACCGTCTCCACCACCTCCCACGTCCCCTTCATCCCGGGCTCCACCACAAAGATATCCCCAGCCCGCAGGTGAATCGGCTCCAAGCCTTCCGGCGTGATGATGCAATAGCCTTCCTGGAAGTGGCAGTACTCCCATTTCACGTAGTCCACGTACCACTTGCCCGGCGTGCAGATCCAGGTGCCCATGATCTTGCTGCCGTCTTCGCTGGTGTAGGCGTTGAGGTTGACGGTGTGCGGGTCGCCTTCGAGCTTTTCCCATTTGCAGGCATCCAGGACCGGCAAGGGATGGGTGTCGCGCAGTACGGTGATGGGCTTGGACATGATGACTCCGAGGCAAGGGAATAAGAGTCGAACCCTATAGCGTCGCAGCGGGGGCTGATGGTCTGGACTCGACATCGGTATGCCCAGAAGCGCAGCCTAATACGAAGCGCGGTCAATGTGGGAGGGGGCTTGCCACCGATGGCGGCGTGTCAGCCAACTTCTGATTGACTGGCCCACTGCTATCGGGGGCAAGCCCCCTCCCACATTGATTGCCGGTGGCATCGCCACTGTGTTCAGAGGCGGTTCTGCGCGTAAATCAGCGACTTTCTCGCAGTAACTGCGAAAGAACTCCCCGTTCACGCCAGAATTCGCAAGAAAATTCACGTCCGGCCCTCGTATCATTCACCCAGGAATGAGTGAGAGCCGTGAAATGAACCCAATAAAAACGTGGTGGGATATCAGCCCGCCCTTGAGTGCGGCGACCCCGACCTGGCCGGGCGATACGCCGTTCCAGGAAGAGCGCGTGTGGCAGTTCGGGCCGCAGTGCCCGGTGAATGTGGGGCGTGTGACGCTGTCGCCGCACACCGGCGCCCATGTGGATGCGCCGCTGCATTACAGCGCCGATGGCGCGCCGATTGGCGAGGTGTCGTTGGACGTGTACATGGGCCCGTGCCGAGTGTTGCACTGCCTGGGCAGTGGTGCCCTGGTGCAACCGCATCAACTGCAGGGGCGTGTGGATAACCTGCCCGAACGCGTGCTGCTGCGCACTTATCCACAAGCCCCCCTGACGCAATGGGATTCAGACTTCACGGCCATCGCCCCGCAAACCATCGAGTTGCTGGCCGGCCTCGGCGTGCGCCTGATCGGGATCGACACGCCCTCCCTGGACCCGCAACAGTCCAAGACCATGGACTCGCACAACGCCGTGGCGCGCCATGGCATGGCGATCCTCGAAGGCATCGTGCTCGACGACGTACCGGAGGGCGACTATGAACTGATCGCGCTGCCGCTGCGTTTCGCCAACCTGGACGCCAGCCCGGTCCGCGCAATCCTGCGCCCGCTTTTGGAGCCCACGCGATGAGCCAGTGTCCCTTTTCTCCAGAATATAAGCCTGCCGATTACCGCCCCCCGGAGGAATGGCACAACGCCGAACTGAATTTTTCCGAGTCCATGAGCTACGGCGATTACCTGGACCTGGGCAAAGTCCTCAGCGCCCAGCACCCGCTGTCACCGGACCACAACGAAATGCTCTTCATCATCCAGCACCAGACCTCTGAGCTGTGGATGAAACTGATGCTGCACGAACTCAAGGCGGCCCGCGACCATGTGCGCCTCGGTGAGTTGCCGCCGGCGTTCAAGATGCTGGCGCGGGTCTCGCGGATCTTCGATCAACTGGTGCACGCCTGGGCGGTGCTGGCGACCATGACGCCGTCGGAGTACAAGGCGATCCGCCCGTTCCTGGGGCAGTCGTCGGGGTTCCAGTCGTTCCAGTACCGCGAGATCGAATTCATTCTCGGCAACAAGAGCCCGGCGCTGCTGCGGCCCCACGCCCATCGCCCGGAGTTGCTGCAGCAATTGCAGGTGGCGATTGCCACGCCGTCGTTGTATGACGAGGCGGTAAACCTGATGGTCAAGGCGGGGCTGGCGATTGATCCCCAGCGCGCCGAACGCGACCCAACGGCGGCAACGGTGCACGATGAGTCGGTAGAAGCGGCCTGGCGCGAGGTGTATCGCGACCCGAGTCGTTACTGGGATTTGTATCAATTGGCCGAGAAGTTTATCGACCTGGAAGATTCATTCCGCCAGTGGCGCTTCCGGCATGTCACCACGGTGGAGCGCATCATCGGCTTCCAACCGGGTACCGGCGGCACGGAAGGTGTGGGTTACCTGCGCAAGATGCTCGACACGGTGCTGTTCCCCGAACTGTGGCGAGTGCGTTCCACGCTCTAAACAAAAGCCCCGGATTACCGGGGCTGATCGTTCCCACGCTCTGCGTGGGAATGTAGCTTTGGACGCTCTGCGTCCGCTTCCAGAGTCGCGACGCGGAGCGTCACAGGATGCATTCCCACGCGGAGCGTGGGAACGATCAACATTAGCCATATCAGTGGCTGACACACTGCAATCGGGGGCAAGCCCCCTCCCACATGGGTTACTGCGCTGTCACGACCTTCGCGTTTCGGACTCGCAACCGATACGCCACATAGATAATCCCCACCCACACCGGCATCGCATACACCGACTCACGAATATCCGGGATCGCCAGCATCACGCTGATGATCACCAGCATGAACGCCAGGCACAGGTAGTTGCTGAACGGGAACCAGAAGGTCTTGAATGACGGCGTCACGCCTTGCTCGCCCATGGCCTTGCGGAACTTGATGTGGGTGATGCTGATCAGCGCCCAGTTGATCATCAGCGAGGCAACCACCAATGCGAACAGCAATTCCAGGGCACTCTTCGGCGCAACGTAGTTGACCACCACGCACAGCAGGGTCACCAGCGCCGAAATCGCCAGCGCCCGCAACGGCACGCCTTGCTTGTTGAGCTTCATCAACGCCTTGGGTGCGTCGCCTTGCTCGGCCAGGCCGAACAGCATGCGGCTGTTGCAGTACACGCCGCTGTTGTAGACCGACAGCGCCGCGGTCAGCACCACGAAGTTGAGGATGTGCGCAGCGGTGTCATTGCCGATCAGCGAGAAAATCTGCACGAACGGGCTACCGCTGTAGGGATCGCCCGACGCGCCGAGGGTTTGCAGCAGTTGATCCCACGGGTACAGCGACAGCAGCACGGCGAGGGCGCCGACGTAGAAAATCAGGATCCGGTACACCACCTGGTTGATCGCCTTCGGGATCACCTTGCGCGGCTCGCTGGCCTCGGCGGCGGTGATGCCGACCAGCTCCAGGCCACCGAACGAGAACATGATGAACGCCATCGACATCAACAGCCCCATGCCACCGTTCGGGAAGAAACCGCCGTGGCTCCACAGGTTGCTGACCGACGCCTGTGGGCCGCCGGTACCGCTGAACAGCAGGTAGCAGCCGAGCACGATCATGCCGACAATCGCCACCACTTTGATGATCGCGAACCAGAACTCGGCTTCACCGAAGAACTTCACGTTCAGGGTGTTGATCAGGTTGACCGCGACGAAGAACACCAGCGCGCTGACCCAGGTCGGGACTTCCGGCCACCAGAACTGGATGTATTTGCCCACGGCCGTCAGTTCGGCCATGCCCACCAACACATACAGCACCCAGTAGTTCCAGCCGGCGAGAAAACCCGCGTAACCGCTCCAGTATTTATGCGCAAAGTGGCTGAAGGAGCCGGCCACCGGCTCTTCGACGATCATCTCGCCGAGCTGGCGCATGATCAGGAAGGCGATGAAACCGGCTATCGCGTAACCCAGGATCATCGACGGCCCTGCCGACTTGAGCACCCCGGCCGAGCCGAGGAACAGCCCCGTGCCAATCGCCCCTCCCAAGGCAATCAGTTGAATGTGCCGGTTCTTCAGGCCGCGCTTGAGGCCCACCGGGTTTACCATGTCATCCGCCATTAACGTTCCCTTCATACTTGTTTTTCTTAAGGGTGAGTGCAGGCGCATCAGCCCCTCAGAAGTGCTGAGGGGCAGATATTACTCTGCGTAAACTTTTCGTAATACAGCTGGACGCCATCAAGTGCCTGATCCGTGACCACCCGGACCAACCTCAGTGACGATCCGCAGCGGGCCCACGCGTTTGGCGGGCAGGGGCTATTTGCGCAGGACCAGATCCAGCACCTCATCCCGATCCTTGATTTTCTGCAGCACAATCTCCGAACGTATATCCACGACCCCCGCCGTGCGGTTGAGTTGGTTCACGATAAAGTCCGAAAAATGCTTGAGGTTGCGCGCCTGGACCCGCAGCACATAGTTGCTGGCGCCGGTGACCACATAGGCACTGGCCACCTCCGGCCAGCCCTGCACTTTCTCGATGAAGGTCTCATGCCAATCTTCCACATCCTGGCGCAAGGACAGGTGCACGATGGCCTCAAGCTCAATGCCCAGCTGCTCGGCATTGAGTACCGCCCGATAGCCGCTGACCACGCCTTCGCTTTCCAGCAGGCGCAGACGGCGCAGGCAGGCCGAGGGTGACAGCGCGACTTTTTCCGCCAGTTCCTGGTTGCTGATACGGCCATCCTGTTGCAGGAAATGCAGGAGGCGCAGGTCGGTGGCGTCAAGAATCATGGTTTGAATAAATCCGCGTTTTTGGAAGTTAAATTCGAATTTCCTACAGCTTAAATAGCGCTTCACCTACCACTTTGCACGAAAATTCTCTAAAGCTTCGTTCATTATTTGGTCCATCTTCTCTTATAAAAACCAGGACAGACCATGACCACCCGAAGCCATTGCCAAGCCCTCGACGTCCAGGACCCGCTGGCGCCTTTGCGCGATCAGTTCGCCTTGCCGGCGGGCGTCATCTACCTCGACGGTAATTCCCTCGGCGCGCGTCCGCTGGCCTCGCTGGCGCGGGCGCAACAGGTGATCGCCGAGGAATGGGGCAACGGCCTGATTCGCAGTTGGAACAGTGCCGGATGGGCGGACCTGTCCCTGCGCCTGGGCAATCGCCTGGCACCGCTGATCGGCGCCGGCGAGGGCGAAGTGGCGGTGACCGATACCACGTCCATCAACCTGTTCAAGGTGCTCAGCGCGGCGCTGAGCGTACAGCGCGAGCGTGCGCCGGCGCGCAAGGTGATCGTCAGCGAAGCGAGCAATTTTCCCACCGACCTGTACATCGCCGAGGGCCTCGCCGAGCTGCTGCAACAGGGTTATGTGCTGCGCCTGGTCAACAGCCCGGACGAACTGCCCCGCGCCATCGACCAGGATGTGGCGGTGGTGATGCTCACCCACGTCAACTACAAGAGCGGCTCTATGTATGACATGCATGCGCTCACCGCCTTGAGCCATGAGTGCGGCGCGTTGAGCCTATGGGACCTGGCGCATTCGGCCGGTGCGGTGCCCATCGACCTGCACGCGGCCGGGGCCGATTATGCGATTGGCTGCACCTACAAATACCTCAATGGCGGCCCGGGCTCCCAGGCGTTCGTGTGGGTCAACCCCGCGTTGGTGGACCTGGTGCGCCAGCCGCTGTCGGGCTGGTTCGGGCATACCCGTCAGTTTGCGATGGAGTCCAACTACGCGCCGAGTGCCGGCATCGCCCGCTACCTGTGCGGCACCCAGCCGATCACCTCGCTGGCCATGGTGGAATGCGGGCTGGAGATATTTGAACAGACGGACATGGCCAGCCTGCGCAGCAAATCCCTGGCGTTGACCGATTTGTTTATCGAGCGGGTCGAGGCACGCTGCGCCGTTCATGGCTTGAAGCTGATCACCCCGCGTGAACACGCCAGGCGCGGCAGTCATGTGAGTTTCGAACACCCTCAAGGGTATGCGGTGATACAGGCGCTGATCGCCCGGGGCGTGATCGGTGACTACCGTGAGCCGCACATCATGCGATTCGGTTTTACCCCGCTGTACACACGCTTTACCGACGTGTGGGATGCGGTGGAAATCCTCGGTGACATTCTCGACAACACCACCTGGGACCAGGCGAAATTCAAGGTGCGCAACAGCGTGACCTAAGAGCTTAAGCGTACCCCGCCCTCTGTAGGAGCGAGCTTGCTCGCGAAAAACTCACAGGCACCGTGTTCATTCAGGAAGCACGCGTTATCGTTGACATTTTTCGCGAGCAAGCTCGCTCCTACAGCGGGCCAGGTACGCTTGACTGACTGGCATCAGGACTTGCCATCTGTGACAACAGCAGCAATCACAATAATAAAGGGGGCACGCCACGTGACCACGCCAGACAACGGCTTTGCAGAAATCACCCACCGCGAACTGGGCCTTAGGCGCCAGCTCACATCCGGGCAAATGAGCATGATCGCCATCGGCGGCGCCATTGGTACCGGGCTGTTCATGGGCAGCGCCTACGCGATTGGCTATGCCGGGCCCAGCGTATTGCTCAGCTACGCCATCGGTGCGGTGATTACCTTGATCCTGATGGGGTGCCTGGCGGAGATGACGGTGGCCCATTCCACCTCCGGCTCTTTTGGCGCCTACGCCGAGTTTTATATTGGCCCGCTGGCCGGGTTCCTGGTGCGTTATGCCTATTGGGCGGCGATTGTGCTGGCAGTCGGCGCCGAAGTGACGGCGGTGGCGATGTACATGAAGTACTGGTTCACCAACGTGCCGGAATGGGTATGGATCGTGTCGTTCTCCAGCGTGTTGATCCTGCTCAATGCGATCAGCGTGAAGACCTTTGGCAACTTCGAATACTGGTTCTCCACCATCAAAATCAGCGCGATCGTCGGCTTCATCATCCTGGCGGTGTACGTGGTGTTCGGCTCCGGCAACCCGGAATATGGCGTGCAGAACTACACGGCCCATGAGGGGTTTTTCCCCCATGGGTTGAGCGGTATGTGGATCGCGGTAATCGTGTCGATCTTCAGCTATCTGAGTGTGGAGATGATCGCGGTGGCTGCCGGTGAAGCGGCCGACCCGGAGCGAGCGGTGAAGAAAGCCTTTCGCGCGACTCTCGTGCGCCTGGTGGTGTTCTACCTGCTGACCCTGGCCCTGATGCTGGCCATCGTGCCGTGGAACCAGGCGGGTCAGGCCCAGAGCCCGTTCGTCACAGTGATGCAGACCATCGGCATTCCCGGCGCCACCGGGGTGATGAATTTCGTGATTCTGGTCGCGGCGCTGTCGGCGATGAACAGCCAGCTCTACATCACCACGCGCATGATGTTCAGCCTGTCCCGCGCAGGGTTTGCGCCCAGGTCCATGGGCGCGTTGAGCAACAGCGGTATCCCGCTCAATGCCTTGCTGCTGTCCAGCTCCGGTATCGCATTGGCGACCCTGCTCAATGTGCTGTACCCGGACAGTTCGTTCACGCTGATGATGGCGATCTCGATGTTCGGGGCGATCTTCACCTGGTTCATGATCTTCCTCACGCACCTGTTTTTCCGGCGCTACCGCAAACGCCACGGCGGGCCGAAGCTGTCCTTCGAGCTGCGCCTGTATCCCTACAGCACCTTGCTGGGGCTGGTACTGATGGGGGCGGTGATGATCACCACGTATTTCACCGAGGCGTTCAGGATGACCCTGGTGTTTGGCGTGCCGTTCCTGCTGATCCTGAGCGCGGTGTATTACGGGTTTTTCCGCAAGGGCAGGGCCAGGGCATCGAACAAGGCCCTGGTATGACACCGGCTGGTGTTCGAACGACAGCAGTTGACGGCATACTCCCGGCATGATGACTTTCCTGACGTTCTATCAAAACCTCGGCCCGGCCCTGACGCTGTTGGTTGTCGGCACGTTCCTGCTGGCCGGTACGGTCAAGGGGGTGATTGGCCTTGGCCTGCCCACGGTGGCCATGGGCATGCTCGGCCTGGCTATGCTGCCGGCGCAGGCTGCGGCGTTACTGATCATTCCGTCGACAGTCACCAACCTCTGGCAACTGGCGTTGGGTGGTCACCTGAGTACCTTGCTCAAGCGCCTGTGGCCGATGTTGCTGCTGGTTGTCCTCGGTGCCGGGCTGGGCACGCTGTGGCTGGGCCTGGACGGCGGGCCGTGGGTGGTACGCGCGTTGGGCGCGGCGTTACTGGTGTATGCGCTGAGTGGATTATTCCTGCCGACCTTCAAGGTGCAACCCCGAACCGAGCGCTGGCTGGGCCCGCTGTGCGGGCTGGTCACGGGCGTCATCACGGCGGCCACCGGCGTGTTCGTGATTCCTGCGGTGCCGTACCTGCAGGCGCTAGGGTTGAGCCGCGATCAGTTGGTGCAGGCGCTGGGGCTGTCGTTCAGCGTCTCGACCCTGGCGCTGGCCGGCGGCCTCGCCTGGCGCGGCGCGCTCGGTGGCGGTGAAATCAGTGCATCGTTGTTGGCGCTGGTGCCGGCGTTACTGGGGATGTGGTTGGGCCAGGTGGTGCGCCAGCGCATCAGTGCGCTGTGGTTCAAGCGCGGATTTTTCAGTGGTATGGCGCTATTGGGAGGCCATTTGTTGCTCAGTGGTCAATAATGAGCCCGAGCCGATAACCAGGACAGCCCGTGAAAGCCCGATCCGATGAACTACAGATTTTTGTCAGCGTGATCGAGTGCGGCTCGATTTCCGCCGCCGCCGAGCAGGTCGGCCAGACGCCGTCGGCGGTCAGCCGCACCTTGTCGCGCCTGGAGGCCAAGCTCGATACCACCCTGATCAACCGCACCACGCGGCGCATGGACTTGACCGAGGAGGGCCGGTACTTCTTCGAGCAGGCCAAGGTGATCCTGGCGCAAATGCAAGAGCTGGAAGAGCGTCTGTCGTCACGCCAGCAAAAACCGGCCGGGCGGCTGCGCATCAATGCGGCGGTGCCGTTCATGCTGCACGGGATCATGCCGTACATCGGCGAGTTTCGTGGCCTGTACCCGGATATCCAATTGGAGCTCAACAGCGACGACGTGATCATCGACCTGCTGGAGCAAAGCACCGACATTGCCATTCGTATCGGCACCCTGGCCGACTCCACCCTGCATGCCCGCGCCCTGGGCAGCACGCCGCTGCATATCCTGGCCAGCGCCGCATACCTCAAGCAATACGGCACGCCGACCACCGTCGCCGAGTTGGCCGGGCATACGTTGCTGGGGTTCACCCACACCGACACCCTCAACCATTGGCCGCTGCGCCATGCCGAAGGTGACCGCTGGCTGATCCAGCCGGGCATTGCCGCCTCCAGCGGTGAAACCGTGCGCCACCTGGCATTGGAGGGGCAGGGCATTTGCTGTCTGTCCAACTTCATGACCCACAAAGACATCGATGCCGGGCGCCTGGTGCCACTGCTGGACACCTTCAACAGTGGCTACCGCCAGCCGATCCATGCGGTGTACTACCGCAACTCCCAACTGGCGTTGCGTATCCAGTGCTTCCTGGACTTTATCCAGGCCAAGTTGGCGCGTTATGCCCGCTGATTCGTGACTGCCGCGCAAGAGTGAATTGGCCGGCACGGGGTTATTCGACGCCGGGGGCTGCTGGATACTGGGCTCATCACTTACCCAGTCAGGAGCACTCTCCATGAATGTATTCGTTACCGGCGCAGCCGGTTTTATCGGCGGTTCCATCGCCACCGGCCTGGTCAAGGCCGGGCACGCCGTCACTGGCCTGGTGCGCAGCGCCGAGCAAGCTACTGAAATGACGGCACTGGGCATCACCCCAGTAATCGGCACCCTAGATGACGCGGCGGTCTTGACCGCACAGGCGCAGCAAGCCGATGCGGTGATCAACGCCGCCAGCAGCGACCATCGCGCCGGCGTCGAAACCCTGCTGGCTGCCTTGAAAGGCTCCAACAAGCCGTTCCTGCACACCAGCGGTTCGAGCATTGTCGGCGACGCGTCGGGCGGCAAGGCCAGTGATGTCATTTACTTCGAAGACAATCTGCCGCAGCCGACCGCCGACAAGGCCCCTCGGGTGGCGATCGATAACCTGATCCTGGCCGCCGCCGGGGAGGGTGTGAATTCGGCCGTGATCTGTAACACCCTGATCTACGGTCACAGCCTGGGCGTGAAACGCGACAGCGTGCAATTGCCGCGCTTGCTCAAGCAGGCTCGCAACAGTGGTGTGGTACGTCATGTGGGGCCGGGGCAGAACATCTGGTCCAATGTGCATATCGAAGACGTGGTCGCGCTGTACCTGCTGGCGCTGACGAACAATGTGCCGGGCACGTTCTACTTCGTGGAAAGCGGCGAAGCGGCCTTTATCGACATGACCACGGCGATTGCCCAGGCGTTGAACCTGGGCGAGCCGCAGGACTGGCCATTGGCCGAGGCTGAGGCCGAGTGGGGTTATGAAATGGCCAACTACGGGCTGGGCTCCAACAGCCGAGTGCGCGGCAAGCATGCCCGGGAACGGCTGGGCTGGGTGCCGACGCGTACGTCGGTGGTGGAGTGGATTCGTCACGAGATGGTGTGATGTTCGCTTGATACCGGGGTGAGGCTATCGGGGGCAAGCCCCCTCCCACATTTGAACTGTGAGTACATTCAAAGTGTGGGAGGGGGCTTGCCCCCGATGGCGGCCTCAGGGCCGACCAGGATGTTGGACCGAGTACATATCCGTTTCTGCGGTCACGGCCACTTAGGGTTCCGCCCTGACGGCGGGTCACTTTGGAAAAGCC
>NZ_CVTU01000092.1:0-17038 GCF_900004965.1 Pseudomonas sp. 44 R 15 | reverse complement strand
CGTTCGGCCAGCGTGGTTTAACGGGGCGCCTGAGATCAAGATCAAAAGCAGATCAAGAGCGACTCGCTTCGCATCGTGGTTACGGTTGGGCGCTACAGAGTTGTGTAGATACCTATGCCCCGATTGGGGTCGCCTCGGTCTTCGAGGCTAGCCCCGCCCCGCTCAATTCCGTACCATTCCCCGCCTTATCCCCCGCAACTCCCTGGTACTCCATGAAGCTCACCCGTCTGCGCGCCGACGCCCTGGCCGGCCTCACCACGTCATTTGCATTGCTGCCCGAATGCATCGCCTTCGCCCTGGTGGCCCATCTCAACCCGCTGATGGGGCTCTACGGCGCTTTTATCATTTGCACCCTCACCGCGTTGTTCGGCGGCCGGCCCGGCATGGTGTCCGGTGCGGCCGGTTCCATGGCGGTGGTGATCGTGGCACTGGTGGTGCAACACGGCGTGGAATATCTGCTGGCGACCGTGCTGCTGGGCGGCTTGATCATGCTCGCGTTCGGCCTGTTGCGCCTGGGCAAGCTGGTGCGCATGGTGCCCCACTCGGTGATGCTGGGGTTCGTCAACGGCCTGGCGATTATCATTGCGCTGGCGCAGTTGGAGCACTTCAAAAGGGGTGAAGCCTGGCTCAGCGGTACACCGCTGTACGTGATGGTCGCGCTGGTCGCGGTCACCATGGCCATCGTCTACCTGCTGCCACGGCTGACCCGCGCCGTGCCGCCGGCCCTGGTGGCGATCCTCGGCGTGGGCCTGGCCGTGTACCTGCTCGGCTTGCCTACCCGCACCCTCGGCGATATGGCGCACATCGCAGGCGGCCTGCCGACCTTCGCGCTGCCGCAGATCCCTTGGACCCTGGAGACCCTTGGGATCATCGCGCCTTATGCGTTCCTGATGGCAATGGTCGGCCTGCTGGAAACACTGCTGACCCTCAACCTCACCGACGAAATCACCGAGACGCGTGGCTACCCTGACCGCGAAAGCGTGGCCCTGGGCGCTGCGAATATGGTCTCGGGCCTGTTCGGCGGCATGGGTGGTTGCGCGATGATCGGGCAAACCGTGATCAACCTCAGTTCCGGCGGGCGTGGGCGTTTCTCCGGCGTGTTTGCCGGGGTGATGATCCTGCTGTTCATTCTGTTTCTGTCGCCGCTGATCGAGCGGATTCCGCTGGCGGCCCTGGTGGGGGTGATGTTCGTGGTGTCCCAGCAGACGTTCGCCTGGGCGTCGTTGCGGGTGATCAACAAGGTGCCGCTCAATGACGTGCTGGTAATCATCGCAGTGACGGTCATCACCGTGTTCACCGACCTGGCGACCGCTGTGCTGTGCGGTATCGTCATCGCTGCACTGAATTTCGCCTGGCAACAGGCGCGTGAGCTGTATGCCGATGAACACCTGGAAGCCGACGGCAGCAAACTGTATCGCCTGCACGGCACCTTGTTCTTTGCCTCGACCACGCCGTTCCTGAATCAATTCGACCCGGCCAACGACCCGGCCCAGGTGACGCTCGACTGCCGTCACCTGAGCTTCGTCGACTATTCAGCGATTGCCGCGCTGATGACTCTGCGCGAGCGCTACAGCAAAGCGGGCAAGCATTTGCGCGTGCTGCACCTCTCGGAGCGCTGCAAGAAGCTGCTCAAGCGTGCCAGGGTTCAGCACGACTGACCTGCAGCAGCCTATGGCCCGACCAGGTTTTCGAGTTCCTGCGCCCGGGTCTGGGTCATGTCCAGCACGCAGCCGGAGCCGTTGACCTGATCGATGGTGCCGCCGGTGGCGCTGCCTGCAAAGGCGCAATTGGCGTCACGGTATTTGATCCACAGGCGCTGCAGATCCTGCAGTTGCTGCTTGCGGTTGCCTTCTTGGGCGGCCAGCGCAGTCTTGTAAGCCTTGTTCAGCCGCGCATCCTGCACCTTGGCCTCCTTGACATTGCAGCCGACCATATCGGCGGTGGTGTCCGCGCCGTCCATGCATTTGTTCAGCGCCGGGTTATCGGCGGCGGCGGCAGTGCCGCAGATGGCAAGAAGCAGGGCGCCGGCGGCGAGTGTTGTGCGAATCATCAGTGTTTTTCCTGGCATCGATGGATGTGCAGTGTATGACTCGGCGGCGCACGCTGAGTTTCCGGCCCTTATCTGAAGGTCATGTAAGAACACCCCCTGAATTTTCATGCGGCGGCGTCGGGCATATCCCACCGCGACAGCGCTTATCCCTGCGCGGTAATTACTTTCATAAAGTTTGAAAACTCTCTTCGGTAATGATTTATGAGTTTCACAACGTATTCGACGTGACCCTTTCCGAGGAGTACCGCATGGCCGCATCACCGGGCTTCGGGCTATTGGCATACGCCGCCATCGCCATCATTGCTTTGATCGTGCTGATCGCACGTTACCGGCTCAATCCGTTTATCGTCATCACCCTGGTGTCCATTGCCCTGGCGCTGATGGCCGGGATGCCGGCGGACACCATCATGGGCTCTTACGAGGCGGGCGTCGGCAAGACCCTGGGGCATATCGCCCTGGTCGTGGCGCTGGGCACCATGCTTGGCAAGATGATGGCCGAGTCCGGTGGCGCGGAGCAGGTGGCCCGTACGTTGATCAACCGTTTCGGCGAGCGTAATGCCCACTGGGCCATGGTCTGCATCGCGTTCCTGGTGGGGTTGCCGCTTTTTTTCGAGGTGGGCTTTGTGTTGCTGGTGCCGATCGCCTTCACCGTGGCGCGGCGCGTGGGCGTGTCGATCCTGATGGTCGGCCTGCCGATGGTCGCCGGCCTGTCGGTGGTGCATGCGCTGGTGCCGCCGCACCCGGCGGCGATGATGGCGGTGCTGGCGTATAACGCCTCCGTCGGGCAGACCGTGTTGTATGCGATCCTGATCGGTATTCCGACGGCGATCATCGCCGGCCCGGTCTACGCCAAATTCATCGTGCCGCACATTCACCTGCCGGCGGAAAACCCGCTGGAGCGCCAGTTTATCGAGCGCGAACCGCGTGCCCGTTTGCCGAGCTTCGCGCTGACCATGGGCACCATCCTGTTGCCGGTGGTGCTGATGATGATCGGCGGTTGGGCCAATGTGATTTCCACGCCTGGCACCGGCTTTAACCAGTTCCTGTTATTTATCGGCAACTCGGTGATCGCACTGCTGGTGGCGACCCTGGTGAGTTTCTGGACGCTGGGCCTGGCCCAGGGCTTCAACCGTGAGTCGATCCTCAAGTTCACCAATGAATGCCTGGCGCCCACGGCAAGCATCACCCTGCTGGTGGGGGCGGGCGGTGGCTTGAACCGCATCCTGGTGGATGCCGGCGTCACTAACGAAATCCTCGGCCTGGCCCATGCGTTCCAGCTGTCGCCACTGGTGATGGGCTGGTTGTTCGCCGCGCTGATGCGTATCGCCACGGGCTCAGCCACGGTGGCCATGACTACGGCGTCCGGTGTGGTGGCGCCGGTCGCTTTGGGCATGGGTTATCCACACCCTGAATTGCTGGTCTTGGCGACTGGTGCAGGTTCGGTGATCTTTTCCCACGTCAACGACGGCGGCTTCTGGCTGATCAAGGAATACTTCAATATGACGGTGATCCAGACCTTCAAGACCTGGACCGTGCTGGAAACCCTGATTTCGGTGGTGGCCTTCGGTCTGACCTACGGTCTGTCCTGCCTTTTGTAAACGGGAGCCCCATGGACATCCTCTACCAGATCCGCGCCCGTCAGGACTCTTTCAGCGCCGGCGAAGGGCGTATCGCCAGGCTGATGCTCGACGATGTGGGCTTTGCCGCGTCGGCCAGCCTGGAAGCGCTGTCGCAACGGGCCGAGGTCAGTACCGCCACCTTGTCGCGCTTTGCGCGCAGTGTCGGTTGCCGCGATTTGCGTGACCTGCGCCTGCAGTTGGCCCAGGCCAGCGGGGTTGGCAGCCGCTTCCTGGACCCGGCGGGGCTGCCGGAACAATCGGCATTTCATCGGCAGATTCTCGGAGATATCGAAGCGACGTTGCGCCAGCACCTGGCTGGCTTCAATCAGCACAGCTTTGTCGATGCGGTGAGCCTGCTGGGCAAGGCACGGATGATCCACGCGTTCGGCATGGGCGGCCCGTCGAGCCTGTGCAGCGATGAATTGCAGGTGCGGCTGGTGCGCCTGGGCTATCCGATTGCGGCCTGCCACGACCCGGTGATGATGCGGGTGACGGCCGCGACCCTGGGGCCGGAACAGGCGCTGATCGTCTGCTCGCTGAGCGGACTGACCCCCGAACTGTTGGATGTGGTGACACTGGCGCGCAACTACGACGCGCGCGTTGTCGCCATCACCCTGGCCGATTCGCCGCTGGCCGGGCTGGCGGACGTGGTGCTGCCGCTGCAACCGGCTGAAACCCATTTTATCTACAAGCCTACGGCTGCGCGCTACGGCATGCTGCTGGCCATCGACCTGCTGGCCACCGAGCTGGCGCTGGCCATGCCCGACGCTAACCAGGAACGCCTGCGCCGGATCAAACTCGCCCTGGACGATTATCGCGGCGGCCCTGACAGCCTGCCGCTTGGAGATTGAAATGACGTACGACACGCTGATTCGCCAGGCGCTGATCATTGATGGCAGCAACACGCCTGGGTACCTCGCCGATGTGGGGGTGCGCAACGGGCGTATCGAGACGATCGGCGACCTGTCGGCGGCGACGGCCGAGCATGAAGTTGACGCCACTGGCTACGTACTGGCGCCGGGCTTTGTCGATGTGCACACCCACGACGACACCGTGGTGATCCGCCACCCGCAGATGCTGCCCAAGCTCAGCCAGGGCGTGACCACGGTGATTGTCGGCAACTGTGGCATCAGCGCTTCACCTGTGAGCCTGCGTGGCAGTCCACCCGATCCGATGAACCTGTTGGGCGATGCCGAGGCGTTTGCCTACCCGCGCTTTATCGATTATCGCGCGGCGGTCGAACGCGCCCACCCCGCAGTCAATGTCGCCGCACTGATCGGCCACACGGCACTGCGCAGCAATCATATGGACGACCTGCACCGCACGGCTGCGGCGCATGAAATCGCGGCCATGCGCATGCAATTACAGGAGAGCCTTGACGCCGGTGCCCTGGGTTTATCCACAGGTCTTGCCTACGCCAGCGCATTCAATGCAGAGACCGAGGAGGTGCTGCAACTGAGCGAAGAGCTGAGCGCTTATGGCGCGGTGTACACCACGCATTTGCGCAGCGAGTTCGAGCCGGTATTGGAGGCAATGGACGAAGCGTTTTCAATCGGTCGACATGCCCGTGCGCCTGTGATTATTTCTCACCTCAAGTGCGCCGGTGCGGGGAACTGGGGGCGCAGCCCGCAACTGTTGGCGTCGCTTGAGGCGGCGGCGAAAACCCAGCCGGTGGGCTGTGATTGTTATCCCTATGCGGCCAGCTCGTCGACCCTGGACCTCAAGCAGGTCACTGACGCGTTCCGCATCACCATCACCTGGTCCACACCCCATCCTGAAATGGGCGGGCGTGACCTGCAGGACATTGCCGCCGAGTGGGGCATTGCGCTGATGGACGCCGCCCGCCGCCTGCAACCCGCCGGTGCGGTGTATTACGGAATGGATGAGGCGGATGTGCGACGTATTCTTGCGCATCCTCTGTCGATGATCGGCTCCGACGGGTTGCCCGAAGACCCGTTTCCCCACCCCCGATTATGGGGCGCGTTCCCACGGGTGCTGGGACATTTCAGTCGTGATGTCGGATTGTTCCCGTTGCACACCGCGGTGCACAAAATGACCGGGCTGTCAGCGGCGCGCTTCGGCCTGGCTGAGCGTGGCGAAATCCGTGAAGGGCACTGGGCCGACCTGGTGTTGTTCGATCCGCTGCAGGTGCGCGACAGGGCGGACTTCAAGGCGCCGCAGCGTGCAGCCGAGGGGATCGAGGGCGTCTGGGTCAACGGGGTGTTGAGCTATCGCCAGGGGCAGGCGACGGGGCAGCGATCGGGGCGTTTTTTGGTGCGCAGCGGGGATTTGCGTCAGGGCTTCGGGCTGGCGTCGGGCACATGAATTAACGTTTTTCGGCGGTGGATAACGTGTCGGAATATGCCCAATGAGCGCTTACAAAAAGCGGATTGAGTGTGCGCAGCCGCTCTCTAAGATGAGCAGGTCGCTTCCGGAGAATCCGTATGAATACTCAATCCATAAGCTCCAGTCATGTCGGTAACCTTCCTGTCTCTGTCCCTGCTTCGACCACCGGTGCCGCACCTGGCGCCACGCTGAATTCAGGCGCCGATGCGGTATCGGCGTTCCCCTTTCCCCGCGATACCCTCAAAGGCTGGATCCAGGAAAAAGTCTGGAACGAGACCAATCAATGGGTCGATCCGGACAAGGTTTACCTGCATCGCTTCTCACCCGCCGCCAGCACCCGCAACGGCAGTGCCGTCACAGGCTGGGAGCATCGTGCAAAGCCCGAGTCGTCGATGACACTCACCGAGGCCGTCGCCAGTAATTTTTTCTCGGCCGAACGCTACGGGATGGCCGGCAAGGCCCAGGCCGTGGCGCACTTCATGTCTTCGAACACCAGCCCGTTTTCGCTGTTCGACAGCGAGAGTGTGCCGGATTTTTTCAGCCGGCTCGGCCGTCTGGTGCAGGATCGAACGGGGCCGGGTTATCTCTATTCGAAAATTCATGACGATGTGCCCAATGCCAGGGAGACGTGGCGGGACCTGGATTCAGTCTATGGCCTCTACCTGGATGGCCCGGGCAAGGGCAAGTACGATGCGGACAATCAACTGCGAATCAAGCCCAGTGAGTTATTGAAGCTGGTCCGAGAGGGCGATCTGCAGAAAAAAGTGACCGCCAGGCTGGATGAATTCTGGACGCAGCATGGCAGTGAATGGCGGGCGTTGGCCAAGCAACAGTTTGTGATGGAGGCCCGTGCCGCGCGCGCCCTCAACCAGCAGGACCCCAGTCAGGGGCTCAGCCCGCAGGCCTACGCCGGTGTCATGAAGGCCGCCGCGCCCAATGTGCCGCTCGAAGGGCCGGTCACGAAAGCGCAGTTGCAGGCAGAGGCCGCGCCAGGGGGGGACGTCAAGGCGTTATGCTTCGACATCAATGGCTATCGATCCAACGACATCCTGCGTTTTGTGACCAAGGATGGCGCTGAAACCTTGTGTTTTCCGGGGGGCAAGCCTGCCTTCAAAACATTCAAGGACCGCGCCGCAGTGGATCAATGGGTGGTGGAGCAGAGCAGGGACCCTGTCAAGGCAGCGGCGCTGGAAGAGCATTTTGCGTTGCGTGACCGCCAGCAGGGTGTATTCGGTGCCCTGAGTGTCAACGGCGTAGACAGTACCTTTAATAAGATCGGCACGGGCGCGATGGCGGCCAATGACAGTCACATCAACACCCGCAACGTCCCGATTGGCGGCGATGTGTTCACCTTCATGGCCAATCAGACACGTCAGCGTATCAACGACGACGCAGACACTGAAATGAAGTCCAACGCCGAAGTCTACAAGGACGATGCGTTAGGCATGCTGCAAGCGGGCAACGCGGTGTTTTCCATTCCCATGGCATTGCTCGGTCCGATTGGCCTCGCCCTGGGCGCTACCTCATACGGGGTTCAAGTGGGCATGGAAATCGACCAGGCCGTTGAAGGCGACACCCAGGCCGAGCGCAAAAGCGGTTTGCATGCCGCCGTAACGGATGTGGCGACCATGGCGTTTTTCCATGCACTGGGCAAGGCCGCCCCCACTGAGGGCGACTCCACTGGCCAGGCAGGCGCACAAACGACGCAAGGTGAAACCGTCGGCGCGAGCGGTGATAAACCGTTTTTCAACTATCGGCGGGTGAACGGGCAAATCGGTGTGCTGATGAGCCCCAATCAGCCACCTCGATTACCCGCCGTGCAGGAGGGCCAAGTGAACCCCTTATGGGATTCATCCATGGACATCTACCTGCTGCCGGGTTCCAAGCGTCCCCTGGTACCGCCCACCTATGAAATAGTGGCAGACGCTCCGGTCACGCCCAAGAAACCGAGAATCGACGAGTCTGAAACCGAGCTGTCGGACGATGAGCGCTCGCCTTCTTCCGTCGACTCCAACGCCACATCGTCCGGGGATTATGAGGCGTATGACGATGACAGCGTGCTCAAGACCAATCCGTTCAAAGCCAGCGTCAGCCTGCCTGCCGGTGGGTATTTCAACAGTCGTGGCATGATTGAGCGCACTGACGTGCCGAAGTTGTATCGCGTCGAAAAGGCCGACCGCGTAGAGCGTCGGGGCGATCCGGAAGATACGGGGTTTCGCGATTCGAATTTCTTCTCCGGTCCGGAAAAGATGATGGATGGCAACGTCGTGGTCGCCTCCCGCTCAAAGGAGGCGGCGAAGTACTTTGGTGAAACCGAATTCGCCGGCCAATACAACCTTTACGAAATCGACAGTCGCGGCATTCCCGTCGTGTCCTTCAATGAAAATATCGACGCCAATCCCCAGTTCGTCGAAGCGCGCCAGTGTGTGGCGTCAGGCACTATTGAACGCCTGCGCAACGAAGGCCGCTTGCGCGAGTTTGCCAACGACGCTTATCAGTTCGATGAAGTGCATGTGGACAATGATCAGTTGTCCAGCGCGAGGATCACCAGGCTTTCCCGTCACTGAGTGTGTTTCATTTTGGCGGTCTGTTGAGCTAGGGTGGATGTTCGCCTGTAGCGAAAAGTGTTTACCTGGACTTGGAGAGTCACATGCACTTAGGAAAAGTCACCCCCATCCTGCGGATTTTCGACGAGGCCAAGGCGTTGGAATTCTACGTCGACTTCCTGGGGTTCAAAGTGGACTGGCAGCATCGCTTCGAGGCCAATTTTCCGTTGTACCTGCAGGTGTCGCTGGGTGAGTGCGTGCTGCATTTGTCCGAGCATCATGGCGATGCGTCGCCGGGCGCTGCGGTGCGGATACAGGCGCAAGGAATAGACGCTTATCAGCAGCAATTGCAGGCCAGGAACTACCGTTACGCCAAGCCTGATGTGGAGCAGACCCCCTGGGGCTCGCGGGAGATGAGCATCAAGGACCCGTTTGGGAATCGGGTGGTGTTTGTCGAGGAAGGGGAGGGCTGAGGTAAATCGCAGGCAATAAAAAACCGCCTTAGTAGGGCGGTTTTTTTTTGCAATCCAGTTAGTGGCTGGATTGCTATCATCAAAGATGCATTGACCTGCAGGCGGATATTAACCCTGGTCTTATCATCACGCAAGATTGAACGATGTCCTGATCCACCTTCTTGTCTAAGTTTGCACGACGTGCGTGGAACCTCGTAGTGAATGCCGTGCATGTTTATCATGTTTGGAAATTCCTACGGGACAGCTTCGATGACCTTTAAGGTCTAATGAAGTGGAGCCGCCTCGGTTTAGATCGAGGCGGCTTTTTGTTTTTTACACCCGGAAATGACTGACCATCTGCTGCAACTGACTACCCAAACGCGCCAATTCCACGCTCGACTTGGCCGTCTCGTCACTGGCCGTAGCGGTCTGCTCGGATACATCGCGCACATTAACGATGCTGCGGCTGATCTCTTCGGCCACGGCGCTCTGCTGTTCGGCGGCCGCTGCAATCTGCTGGTTCATCGACTGGATGTTCGACACTGTACGGGTGATGTTTTCCAGGGATGCACCGGCTTTGCGCGTGAGGTCCACGCTGCTGTCGGTCAGGCTGCGGCTGTTATTCATCGCGTTGGCCACTTGCTGGGTACCGTTCTGCAAGCCGGCAACCAGGCCTTCGATTTCCTCGGTGGATTTCTGCGTACGCTGGGCCAGGCCACGCACTTCGTCGGCCACCACGGCGAACCCACGACCGGCTTCACCGGCACGGGCTGCTTCAATCGCCGCGTTGAGGGCCAGCAGGTTGGTCTGTTCGGCCACGGCCTTGATCACATCCATCACACTGCCGATCTTGTTGCTCTCTTGTTGCAGGTGGGTCATGGCGTCGGTAGAGCGTGCCACTTCGGCCGCCAGGCGTTCGATCTGGGCGATGGCCTCGGCCACCACCTTGTCGCCCGCGCGGGCCTGACCATCAGCATCGGCAGCGGCCAGGGAGGCCTGTTCGGCGTTGCGTGCCACTTCCTGCACGGTGGCGGTCATTTCATGCATCGCCGTGGCGACCTGGTCGGTCTCGATCTTCTGGCTGTTGACGCCGGCGCTGGTTTGCTCGGTCACGGCTGAGAGTTCCTCGGCCGCGCTGGCGATCTGGGTCACGCCGTCACGAATGCCGCTGATCAGTTCACGCAAGGTGGTGCCCATGCGCTGGATGCCTTGTTGCAACACACCCAGTTCATCACGGCGGGTGACCTGGATGTTGTGGCTCAGGTCGCCGGAGGCAATGCGCTCGACGACAGCCAGGGTGTCTTGCAGCGGGCGGGTGATCTGGCGGGTGATGACCCAGGCCGCGATGATGCCCACCAGCAGGGCCAGCAACGTGCTGATTAATTGCAGGCTGCGGGCCTGGGCGCTTTCGGCGTCGCGGCGTTCCAGCTGGATGTCGTAGAGCTTGTCGCTGATGGTGACGATATCGGCGCCCTGAGTGGTCATTTCAGCGCGGGCGGCCACGATGTTGGCGTTGGCGGCTTTATAGCTTTGTACCGCGCTGCGATAGGCACCCAGTGCGGTTTCCAGCGCGCTCAGCGCGGCCTGTTGGCTGCTGCCGAAGACGGCATTGAGGCTTTTCAGGCCGGCGATGGTTTTTTCGATTTGTGCGGCGGCACGGGCTTCGTTTTCTGCGTTGACGTTGTTGGTGTAACCACGCACTTCGTAGCGCGCCAGCAAGAACTCTTCCTTGGCATTGGACACGGCCTGGAACTGTGCGAAACGTTCCGGGCTGTCGGGCATCTGCTGCACGCTAGTGTCCAGTGCATTGATTTGTGCGTTGGCGATGTCGGCCTTGTCGCCCATGACCTGGCGTGCAGCGTTGCCGTTGCGATAGGCCTCGCGCATTTTGTTCAACGACTGCTGATACGCCGTAATGACGGCTTTCTGTTGATTGAGCAGCTTGACGTTTTCAGGGCTCTTGAAGCTGTCCAGCAGCTTTTGTTGCTTGGCGGCAAAGGCGTCAAGGCTGGTTTGCACGTTCTGCGCCACTTCTTCATCGCCGTTGGCCAGCATATATTGCAGGCGCACAATACGCAGTTTGGTCAGTGAGGCGTTGAGCTGAGTGATGTCGCTCATCCAGTTGCTGCGATCGATCAGGCCGCCCAGGCTGGTCCAGCCGGTGAGTGCCAGGATCGAGGTGAGGACAAGCACCAGGCCGAAGCCCAGGCCCAGTTTGAGGTTGACGCTGATGTTACCGAACCAGCTGTTCATCTAATGCTCCGCAAGAGTGATGTCTGTTCGCTGGACGATGTTGTTTTGTTGGAGCCAGCCAAAGTGTGTAGCGCTGTATCGGCGGCAGGGCGTGAATCTGAAATACTTTTATCGGCGCAGTGAAAAAACGTTGCAGGTGCGGTAATGGAAGCGGGTGTGCGGGGCTCATCACGCGTCGGACTTGTGTGCTAGTCTGCGGGCCCTTTTAGTTTTGGATGGCGCAGTAAACAGCGTTGTCCTACAGCGGAGCCTCTTCATGTCCGAAGTTAATCTGTCCACCGACGAAACCCGCGTCAGCTACGGTATCGGCCGTCAGTTGGGCGACCAACTGCGCGACAACCCGCCGCCGGGCGTAAGCCTGGACGCGATCCTGGCCGGCCTGACCGATGCGTTCGCAGGCAAGCCAAGCCGTGTTGACCAGGAGCAAATGGCGGCCAGCTTCAAGGTGATCCGCGAAATCATGCAAGCCGAAGCCGCTGCCAAGGCTGAAGCTGCCGCAGGTGCGGGCCTGGCATTCCTGGCTGAAAACGCCAAGCGTGACGGCATCACCACACTGGCTTCCGGCCTGCAATTTGAAGTCCTGACAGCCGGTGATGGCGCCAAGCCAACCCGTGAAGATCAAGTGCGCACTCACTACCACGGCACGCTGATCGACGGCACGGTGTTCGACAGTTCCTACGAGCGCGGTCAGCCTGCAGAATTCCCGGTTGGCGGCGTGATCGCCGGCTGGACCGAAGCCCTGCAACTTATGAATGCCGGCAGCAAATGGCGTCTCTATGTGCCGAGCGAACTGGCTTACGGCGCGCAAGGCGTTGGCAGCATCCCGCCGCACAGCGTTCTGGTGTTCGACGTCGAGCTGCTCGACGTTCTGTAAGACCTGCTGATTACCGGTTGGGGCGAACCTGTTCACCCCAACCGGGTTTTGCGCGGTGGCTCATGGGTGAAACTTGCCATTGAGGTCCGTTGCCGGGCGCAACGCTCGGGCATAGCAGAACAGAAACAAGTTACGCACCACCTCTTTCAGCACACCGGGTTCACTTGAACTCAGGCCATTCACGTCCAGGTCGCCCTGGTCCTGCAGCTCATTCAGCGCTTCTTCTTCCAGCACCGCACAGACTTCGCCGGTTTCCCGATGCAGGATTCGCAGGTACGGATGTGGACGGTCCAGCCAGGCATCTATCAAATAAGTCATGGTCGTTCTCCTTGATGGGTTTCAATGAGAATAATTCTTATTCGTAGAATAGCAAGTGTCTATTGGCGGTTTATGATTTTTTGTGTGGGTATTTGAGACAGGTCAACGGGAGGGCAAAGCGCCATCCCGCAGCGGGTGCGGGATGGATGCAGCAGATTCAGACTTTGCGCACGAACTCGGACTTGAGCTTCATCGGACCGATGCCGTCAATCTTGCAGTCGATATCGTGGTCGCCGTCGCACAGGCGGATATTCTTGACCTTGGTGCCGACCTTGACCACCAGGGAAGTGCCCTTGACCTTGAGGTCCTTGATCACGGTGATCGTGTCGCCGTCCTGCAGGACATTGCCCACAGAGTCCTTCTTCACGGTTTCATCGCCCGCTGCTTCGGTCTCGCCAGTGGCGCACCATTCATGGGCGCATTCCGGGCAGACCAACTGGGTGCCGTCTTCGTAGGTGTATTCGGAATTGCATTTCGGGCAGGGTGGCAACGTGCTCACTAAAGCTCCTTGAGAGTCAGGATGGCTAAAAGTCGCACATTATATAGGGTTTTGTGGCCTTGCAGGCTGTATGAAATTCAAATGTGGGAGGGGGCTTTCCCCCGATTGCGGTCTGTCAGCCACCTTATACATTGGCTGAGCTACTGCTATCGGGGGCAAGCCCCCTCCCACAGGGTCCTGCGGCGCTGGTGCTTTAGTGAGTGCGGGCGACCGCAAACTCACTCAGCTCCACCAGGGCATCCCGGTATTCGCTGGCGGGCAGGGCGTCCAGGCACTTGATCGCACGGGCGACATAATCACGCGCCAACTGCGCGGTGTACTCCAGCGAGCCTGACGCCTCGACGGCCGCACGGATGGCCTCCAGGTCTTCGATGCCGCCTTTCTGGATCGCCTTGCGCACCAGTGCAGCCTGTTCCGGCGTGCCTTCGCGCATGGTGTAGATCAGCGGCAAGGTCGGCTTGCCCTCGGCCAGGTCGTCACCGACGTTCTTGCCCAGGGTTTCGGCGTCGCCCTTGTAGTCGAGCAGGTCATCCACCAGCTGGAACGCCACGCCCAGGTGATCGCCAAAGGTGCGCAGGGCCTCGGCCTGTTCGGCAGTGGCGCCGCACAGTGCCGCGGCGCTGTGGGTGGAGGCTTCGAAGAGCATCGCGGTCTTGCCGCGAATCACTTCCATGTAGGTTTCTTCGGTGGTGCTGGCGTCGCGTACCTTCGACAGCTGCAGCACTTCGCCTTCGGCGATGATGCGCGTGGCCTGTGAAAGAATTTTCATCACCGGCATCGAGCCCAGTTCAACCATCATTTCGAACGAGCGCGAGTACAGGAAGTCGCCCACCAGCACGCTTGGCGCGTTGCCCCACATGGCATTGGCGGTCTCGCGGCCACGGCGCATGCCGGACATGTCGACCACGTCGTCATGCAGCAGGGTGGCGGTGTGCAGGAATTCGATGGTGGCGGCCAGCAGGCGCAGGTCATCGCCTTCGCGGCCCAGGGCCTTGCCGCACAGCAACACTAATAAAGGACGCAGACGCTTACCGCCCGCCGACGTAATATAGTCGCCAATTTTGGAGACCAGCGGCACTTTGGACGTCAGCTGCTGCTTGATGATGCCGTCGACGGCGCTAAAATCGTCCGCGACCGCGCGGTAGAAAGCTTGGGGTTGCATCAGCGACAGTCGCTCCAGAAGGGTTGCGCGGCATGCTAGGACCCTGACCCCCGGGTGTCAAGGCGCGATAGACGGCCCCTTGCAACACCCATTTACCTTGCGTACAATCGCGCACCCTGAACTTCCTGGGCAGCACCTGCCTTACGCAATTGCATTCGGGACGTCCATCCCATGCAGCCATGCCAGCCAATACCTCTTCTTATAAAGCGCTGGGTGAGCAGGATTATCGGAGAAATACCATGTCGTACGCAGTAATTGTTACTGGTGGCAAGCAATACAAAGTCGCCCCAGGTGAATACCTGAAGATCGAAAAACTGGAAATCGCCACTGGCGAATCCGTGACGTTTGATCGCGTTCTGTTGGTCGCCAATGGCGATGACGTGAACATCGGCGCTCCAGTTGTTGCTGGCGCTACCGTTGTGGCTGAAGTGATCTCCCAAGGTCGTCACGATAAAGTCCGCATCATCAAGTTCCGTCGTCGTAAGCACCACATGAAGCGTATGGGCCACCGC
This sequence comes from Pseudomonas sp. 44 R 15, assembly GCF_900004965.1. Lineage (NCBI taxonomy): Bacteria > Pseudomonadati > Pseudomonadota > Gammaproteobacteria > Pseudomonadales > Pseudomonadaceae > Pseudomonas > Pseudomonas sp. 44 R 15. The sequence goes on along the minus strand of NZ_CVTU01000092.1, from coordinate 2,407 downwards.
CAGTGGTACACCGAGATCAAAATCACCGGTATTCAGGCTTAATTTCAGCCTAATTCCTCACTAGGAGAATTGACTCATGGCACACAAAAAAGCTGGTGGTAGTACCCGTAACGGTCGCGACTCAGAAGCCAAACGCCTTGGCGTGAAGATGTATGGCGGCCAGAAAATCATTCCGGGCAACATCATCGTGCGTCAGCGCGGCACCCAATTCCACGCCGGTTACGGTGTTGGCATGGGTAAGGATCACACCCTCTTCGCGAAAATCGAAGGCGTGATCAAGTTTGAAGTAAAAGGCGCGTTCAACCGCCGTTACGTGAGCGTTGTCGCCGCTTAATTGCGCGATCGCTGGAAAAGCCCTGTCTCGCGACGGGGCTTTTTCGTTTATGGGGTGAGTCTCTTGCAAAGCTGTTTGTGATGGGCTCCGGGGCTGGATTTGCGGTCGCTGATTGAGGTCGCTACGCTCATTTTTGCAAGAGTCTTATGTCTTGGTTTCTTAAGCTCGTCCGTGCGGCGAGAGGCGTTTTGTTATGAAGTTCGTTGATGAAGTTTCCATCCGAGTAAAAGCAGGCGACGGCGGTAACGGTTGCATGAGTTTCCGTCGCGAAAAGTTCATTGAAAACGGTGGCCCCAACGGCGGTGACGGCGGTGACGGCGGTTCCATCTACATGATGGCCGACGAAAACCTCAACACCCTGGTCGACTACCGTTACACCCGGCACTTTGATGCCGAGCGTGGCTCCAACGGCGGCAGCACCGACTGCACCGGTAAAAAAGGCGAAGACCTGGTACTGCGCGTACCGGTCGGTACCACGATCATCGACTCCGCGACCCAGGAAGTGATCGGCGACCTGACCAAGGCCGGCCAGAAGCTGATGGTGGTGCAGGGCGGCTGGCACGGTCTGGGTAACACCCGATTCAAGTCCAGTACCAACCGTGCACCACGCCAGACCACCCCGGGCAAGCCGGGCGAGCAGCGCGACCTCAAGCTGGAAATGAAAGTGCTCGCCGACGTAGGCCTGCTGGGCCTGCCGAACGCCGGTAAAAGTACCTTCATCCGCTCGGTCTCGGCCGCCAAGCCGAAAGTCGCCGACTACCCGTTCACCACCCTGGTACCCAACCTGGGCGTGGTCAGCGTCGACCGCTGGAAGAGCTTTGTGATCGCCGACATTCCTGGCCTGATCGAAGGCGCTTCCGACGGCGCAGGCCTTGGGATTCGCTTCCTCAAGCACTTGTCGCGCACGCGTTTGCTGCTGCACCTCGTCGACATGGCGCCACTGGATGACACCAGTGCAGCCGACGCCGCCGAAGTGATCGTCAGCGAGCTGACCAAGTTCAGCCCGGCCCTGGCCGAGCGTGACCGTTGGCTGGTGCTGAACAAGTGCGACCAGATCCTTGAGGAAGAGCACGAAGAGCGCGTCAAGGAAATCGTCGATCGCCTGGAGTGGGAAGGTCCGGTGTACGTGATCTCGGCCATCGCCAAAGAAGGCACCGAGCGCCTGACCCGCGACATCATGCGCTACCTGGAAGACCGCGCCGACCGCCTGGCGGCCGACCCGGTATTCAAGGCCGAGCTGGCCGAGCTCGACCAGCAGATCGAAGACGAAGCCCGTGCCCAGCTGCAAGCGCTGGACGACCAGCGTGCCCTGCGCCGCAGCGGCGTGAAGTCGGTGCATGACATCGGCGACGATGACTGGGACGAAGAAGACGTGGATGATGAGGACGGCCCGGAAATCATTTACGTGCGCGACTGATTCGTTGCGATAAACTTGAACGCCGCTCCCTTGGAGCGGCGTTTTGGTATCCGGGTATAACGTTATGGGCGGCGCTGGGTCGCGCGGCCCTCACTCTAAGGTTGAAGATGATGCGGAGCAAAGTGACAGGTGCGCAGCGCTGGGTCGTGAAGATCGGCAGTGCGTTGCTGACAGCGGATGGCAAGGGGTTGGACCGTGCCGCCATGAGCGTCTGGGTCGAGCAGATGGTGGCCTTGCATGAGGCCGGAGTCGAGTTGGTGCTGGTATCGTCCGGGGCAGTTGCCGCCGGAATGAGCCGCCTCGGCTGGACCGCGCGACCCAGCGCGATGCACGAACTGCAAGCCGCCGCCGCCATCGGCCAGATGGGCCTGGTGCAAGCCTGGGAGTCCAGCTTTGCCGAGCACGGTCGCCACACGGCGCAGATCCTGCTGACCCATGACGACCTGTCCGACCGCAAGCGTTACCTCAACGCCCGCAGTACCCTGCGCGCGCTGGTGGAGCTCAAGGTCATCCCGGTGATCAACGAGAACGACACCGTGGTCACCGACGAAATCCGTTTCGGCGACAACGACACCCTCGCCGCGCTGGTAGCCAACCTGGTGGAAGCCGACCTGCTGGTGATCCTCACCGACCGCGACGGCATGTTCGACGCTGAC
>NZ_CVTU01000062.1:0-3640 GCF_900004965.1 Pseudomonas sp. 44 R 15 | reverse complement strand
AGTGATTCGGCCGCCATCGCACGCGCCAAGGCCGAACTGGACAAACTCGACGTCGCCGAAGGCCTCGCCGAACTCGAAGGCGCCTCCGCCCGCGTCGCCGTCGACGAAAAGCGCATGATCAACTGCCGCGCCGACCTCAACCAACTCGTGCCCTTCAAGTACGACTGGGCCTGGCAGAAATACCTCGACGGCTGCGCCAACCACTGGATGCCGCAAGAGGTCAACATGACCGCCGACATCGCCCTGTGGAAAAACCCCGAAGGCCTGACCGACGACGAACGTCGCATCGTCATGCGCAACCTCGGCTTCTTCTCCACCGCCGACTCCCTGGTCGCCAACAACCTGGTGCTGGCCGTGTACCGCCTGATCACCAACCCCGAATGCCGCCAGTACATCCTGCGCCAGGCCTTCGAAGAAGCGATCCACACCCACGCCTACCAGTACTGCATTGAATCGTTGGCCATGGATGAAGGCGAGATCTTCAACATGTACCACGAGATCCCATCGGTCGCTAAAAAAGCCGCCTGGGGCCTGAAGTACACCCGCTCGATCTCCGATCCGAAGTTCGAAACCGGCACCGTCGACACCGACAAAGAGCTGCTGCGCAACTTGGTTGCCTACTACTGCGTACTGGAAGGCATCTTCTTCTACTGCGGCTTCACCCAGATCCTGTCCATGGGCCGCCGCAACAAAATGACCGGCGTGGCCGAACAGTTCCAGTACATCCTGCGCGATGAGTCGATGCACCTGAACTTCGGGATCGATGTGATCAACCAGATCAAAATCGAAAACCCGCATTTGTGGGATGCCGAGATGAAGGAAGAAGCGACCCAGATGATCCTGCAGGGCACGCAGCTGGAGATTGAATATGCGCGCGATACCATGCCTCGCGGTGTTCTGGGCATGAATGCGGCGATGATGGAGGACTACCTCAAGTTCATCGCTAACCGTCGCCTGTCGCAGATTGGGTTGAAGGAAGAGTATCCAGGGACCACCAATCCGTTCCCGTGGATGAGCGAGATTATGGATTTGAAGAAAGAGAAAAATTTCTTTGAAACCCGCGTGATCGAGTACCAGACCGGTGGCGCGCTGAGCTGGGATTGATTAACAGCACAGCTCCACAATGTGGGTGGGGCTTGCTCCCTCCCACATTGGGAACGCGGTGTTCCATAACTTTGCAAATTGCCTTTTATGCCCAATCAAACCATCAAGACACCCTGCATAGGCCTGTGTTCCACCGTCTACGGTGATCTGGTCTGCCGGGGCTGCAAGCGTTATCACCATGAGGTGATCCAGTGGAACGGCTATAGCGCCGAGGAAAAGCACGCGGTGTGGCTGCGCCTGGAGCAGTTGCTGGTGCAGGTGATGAGCAGCAAGCTGGAAGTCTTCGACCCGCAGCGCCTGCGCCAGCAACTGGAGGACCGCAAGATCCGCTTCATGCCGCAGCAGTCGCCGTATTGCTGGGCGTACCAGCTGATTGCCCGGGGTGCGCGGGTCATGTCGAACCTGGACGCCTATGGCCTGGCGTTGCTGCCGGAGTTTCGCGAGCGTCCCCTCACCGACTTGCGCGATGCGATTGACCGCGAGTTTTTCCTGCTGTCCGAAGCCCATTACGAGCGCTACATTGCCCCGGTTTTTCTGCGCGAAACCTTTGGCCCAGCCCTGATCGCCACGCTCTGACGCACAATTGTGTTTAAAATGCCGCCCGCTCAACGACTGACGCTCACCGATGACCCCAGACGCACTCGCTACCCTGCACGCCCATCTGCTCACTGCCCTGGCCACCCCACCCGCTGAAACCCGCCGCCTGTTCCACGGCCGTGGCCGCTGCTGGCCGGGCCTCGAGCAACTGACGGTGGACTGGCTGCAAGGCGTGGTGCTGGTGGCGCTGTTCAAGGAGACCGAGCATCTGCAGGCCTTGAAGCAGCTGTTGTTGCAGATCGACTGGGCCGGTTGCAGCGCCCATACCGTAGCGCTGCAACACCGCTATCTGCCGCAAAGCACCACCGAGTGGCTGGTCGGTGACGCCCTCGACGAGCTGATCATTACCGAAGGCGGCCTGCGCTACCTGATCGACTTGGGTAAAAAGCAGAACAGCGGCCTGTTCCTCGACATGCGCTACGGCCGCAACTGGGTGCGCGAGCAGGCCAAAGGCCAGCGCGTGCTTAACCTGTTTGCCTACACCTGCGGGTTTTCCGTGGCCGCTGTCGAAGGCGGCGCCGAGCATGTGGTGAACCTGGACATGGCCCGTGGCGCCCTGAGCCGTGGGCGCGACAACCATCGCCTCAATGGTCACGACTTGAGCAAGGTGACCTTTCTGGGCCACGACCTGTTCAAGTCCTGGGCCAAGGTCACCCACAGCGGCCCCTATGACCTGGTGATCATCGACCCGCCGTCCTTCCAGAAAGGCAGCTTCCTGCTGACCAAGGACTACCAGCGCGTGCTGCGTCGCCTGCCGGACTTGCTCACGCCCCACGGCACGGTGCTGGCGTGCATGAACGATCCGGCGTTCGGCGAAGACTTCCTGATCGACGGCGTCAGCCGCGAGGCAGCGGGCCTGCGCTTTGTAGAACGCCTGGAAAACCCGCCGGAATTCCCGGATATCGACCCTCAAAGTGGCTTGAAGGCCCTGGTGTTTCGCCAGGGCTGATGCCGAAACTTGCTGCGCTTGCTACGCTAAGCCATACGCCGGGTGGTGAACCTTATCCCCGCCTTCCCGGTCGATACCTGCATTCCCCGGCCAGACTCGACGGCGTTACGCTGTCGGCTGCCCCGTTTGATCCTTTGGAGAACCGCCCGTGATATCGACCCTGCATGTAGCCAGAATCAAAGCCTGGGGTGCCCACGGCTTCACCGCCACGGGCGTGGTATTGGCATTCCTGGCCACCCTGGCGCTGCTGGAAAACTCACCCAAGGCCTGCCTGCTGTGGCTAGGCCTGGCCCTGGTGGTCGATGGCCTCGACGGCTCCCTGGCGCGACGGGTCAACGTCAGCACAGTGTTGCCCAGCTTTGACGGATCGGTACTGGACCTGGTGATCGATTACCTCACCTACGTGTTCATCCCGGCACTGTTTATCTACCGCTATATCGACCTGCCTGAATTTACCCACCTGTTTGCGGTGTCGGTGATCCTAGTGTCGTCGCTGTTCTGCTTTTGCAACGTGAACATGAAGAGCAAGGACAACTATTTCGTCGGCTTCCCGGCGGCGTGGAACGTGGTGGCCCTGTGCGTGTACATCATCCAGCCGGACGCATGGGTCACCCTGCTGACCGTGATCGGCCTGGCGCTGCTGACCGTGACGCCGATGAAGTTCCTGCACCCGTTCCGGGTCAAGCGCTTCATGCCGATCAATATCGCGGTGACCACGATCTGGTTGCTGTGCAGTTTCCTGATGGTGGTGGATTATCCGAACACCAACCCGTGGACGTTCGGGCTGTGGTCGCTGATGTCGGCGTACTTTCTGGGCATCTGCATCTGGCGCACGGCGCTGGAATGGCTGGGTACACACAAATAAAAAATGTGGGAGGGGGCTTGCCCCCGATGGCCATAGGTATCTACACAACTCTGTAGCGCCCAACCGTAACCACGATGCGAAGCGAGTCGCTCTTGATCTTGATCTGCTTTTGATCTTGATCTCAG